>JBKDZY010000546.1:0-5481 GCA_047971765.1 Hyphomicrobiaceae bacterium
AAGGCCCTCGGCGAGGCCACCATCCTCGTCATCGTGCTTCTGTTCGCCTTCCTGGGAAATCTCCGCGCCGCACTCGTGGTTGCCGTCACCCTGCCGATGGCTGCTCTCGTGACGTTCGTGATGATGTGGATATTCGGAATGTCTGCGAACCTGATGAGCCTCGGAGGTTTGGCCATCGCCATCGGTCTGATCGTCGATGCCGCCGTGGTCGTCGTCGAGAACACTGTTGAACGGCTGCATCACCAGGGCGGGCGCGAACAGGTTCCGCTGTTGCACAAGGTCTATCGCGCAACCACGGAGGTCGCGACACCCGTTGCATCGGGCATCCTGATCATTTGCCTGGTGTTCCTGCCGCTTCTGTCTTTGCAGGGGCTGGAGGGCAAGCTCTTCGCCCCCGTGGCGCTGACGATCGTGTTCGCGTTGTCGGGCTCACTTGTCCTGTCGCTGACACTCATCCCGGTCCTGGCGTCATTCCTGCTTCGTCCGCACCATGGCGAGCCGATCCTGATGCGCGTCATTTCTCGCGGTTATCGCGCGCTGTTGCAGGCGGCGCTGGCGTTTCCGCTTCCGGTCTATCTCCTTGCTGCTGCCGCCATCGCATCGGCGGTGCTGGCATATACCGCCGTTGGCAAGGCCTTCATGCCGACGATGGACGAGGGATCGGTCATCATGCAGGTGACCAAACTTCCTTCGATCAGCCTATCAAGCAGCATCAAGGGCGATCTCCTCGTCCAGAAACGTTTGAGGGAGAAGGTGCCGGAAATCGAGCGTATCGTCGCCCGTGTCGGATCGGACGAGCTTGGCCTCGATCCCATGGGGCCGAACGAAACCGATACCTTCCTGGTCCTGAAACCCAAGGAACAGTGGCGGGTGCCCGACAAGGACTGGCTCGTCGCTGAACTGCGAACGGTCATGGCGGATTTTCCCGGCATGGAGTTTGCCTTCACCCAGCCGATCGAGATGCGCACGGCCGAGATGCTGACCGGCTCGCGCGGTGACCTCGCCATCAAGATCTTCGGCCCCGACCTGAAGGAGCTTTCCAGGGTTGCGGGCCAGATCCAGTCTGAACTCAGGAAGGTCGAGGGCGCCGCGGAAGTCTCGACGGTCGCCAACGACAGCGTCGATTATCTCCAGATCGACGTGGACCGCCTGATGTCGGGCCGGACGGGGCTGTCCGTGACCGAGATCCAGGACGAACTCAAGGCACGCCTGGAAGGTGCCCACGCTGGTCTGGTCGCCGAGAACGACCGGCGCACCGATATTGTCGTGCGGGGCAACGAAATCCTGCGCAGCGCACCGGAGCTGTTCGAGCTGTCGCAGATTGCGTCGGGCGATGGCGGTCTGGTGCGCGTGAGTGACATCGCGCGTATCCATCGCAAGGCCGGGCCTGTGAAGATCGAGCGCGAGAACGCGTCCCGCTTCGCCGTCGTGCAGGCCTATGTCACTGGACGTGATCTTGTCGGCTTCGTGGAGGAGGCACAGCGTGTGGTGGCAGCCAGGGTTCCACTGCCTGCCGGCTATCGGCTCGTGTGGGGCGGCCAGTTCGAGAACCAGCAGCGCGCCGCGGCGCGTCTCGCCATTGTCGTTCCGGTCGCGCTTCTCCTGATCTTCGGCGTCCTGTTCGCCACGTTGCGCTCGCTGCGCCAGGCAACACTCATTCTCGCCAATGTCCCCTTCGCGCTCGTTGGCGGTCTCCTCGCGCTCTGGGTGTCGGGCGAGTACCTGTCGGTTCCCGCTTCGGTCGGTTTCATTGCCCTGCTTGGCATCGCCGTCCTCAACGGCCTTGTGCTCATCAGCTATTTCAATCAGATCCTCGCCGAGGGCAGGCCCATGGGCGAAGTCGTGATGGAGGGGTCGCTCCGCCGTCTGCGCCCGGTGCTGATGACGGCGAGCATCGCCGCTTTCGGTCTCATCCCGTTGCTGTTCGCCAGTGGTCCTGGCTCCGAGATCCAGAAGCCGCTCGCCATCGTCGTCATCGGTGGGCTCATCACCTCGACCGCCCTCACGCTTTTCCTGTTGCCGATCCTCTTCCGTGCGTTCGGCGTCGGTGCCGGCCGCGCAATCAATGTCAAACGGAGCGTTGCATGGACCAACCCCTTTGCAAGCTGACCCTGGTCTATCCGATCGCTGCCGAGGAGCGGCTGCTCGAGATCGCCATGGCCGCGAGGCACCCCATCGGCGGCTTCACGACATGGCGCGTAGAAGGGCACGGACAGGACTTTTCGAGAGCCAGCGTGGCCGAGCGCGTGCGCGGGCGCGTCACGCGCGGCATGTTCGTCCTGGTGCAGACTCGCGCGCTGATCGATCAGCTGCTTGCCGATCTGGAGGCCCAGGCGCCGGTCGAGCACCTGACCTACTGGGTCGAACCTGTCCTTGCGTTCGGCCGCATGAAGGTGCGCGAAACGCACGGCGACACAGCCCATCAAGCCGAATGACATCTCCTGCAGCCAGGACGCTTGTCCCTGCCGCACGAACAGGGAGCCACAAATGACAGCCAAGACACAGGGTTTCGAAAGCCGCCGCATCGCGGCCGGAAAGCATGGTGCGCCCCGGGCGACGGCGGCGCCGACAATGAGACGTTTCCCCGCCGTCATCGCCATGGCCTGCCTGATGGTGGTTGCGGTCACAGGGCCCGCACTGTCAGATGTTCGTGTCGCTGGCGGTGATGACGGCGGCTATTGGGTTTGTCAGGCCTATGGGGCCGGCGGTGGCAGAAATACCTGGCGCCATGCCATGGGGAGCAAGGCGCGGGGCAAGGCGGGTGCCAAGGCAGCGGCGCTGGCGAAGTGCCAGCGAACGCTGAATGGATGTCGTCTGGCCGGCTGTTGGCCCAAGGGAAGCAGCCGGCAAGGCTGAACGGTTTGGAAATGAAAACGCCGCGAGCGGCCGGGATGTGGCGCAGGTGCGACGGGCAGACCCTCGTCAGGCCTCGTCGATCGTTTCTCCGAGCGCGTTGTCGGCGATCAACGGCGTTTCGAAATACTGCACCGATGGTTCGGTCCCGTAGTTGCGGCGTACGCGGTCCATCCATTCGGGGCCTCGTGCGCGCCGGGCCGCCTCCATCGTGCGCCATGTGTAGGCGCCACCGGCACGCCGTGTCTCGGCATCGAAGATGTAGTTCTTGCGGATCAGGTCGGGATTTGCCCGCCAGGTCGGCACGCTCCGCCGATAGTTCGCAATGACTTCATCCCGTGTCATGCCGTCCGGAATGTCAAAGGTGATGATCTCGGTAATCAAGGTTGTCTCCCCTGGAAATTGCGCGCGGCACCGATCGGGTGTGAACGCGGGCTACATAACGCAGGCTACATGGTGAGCACGATACGGAAATTGGCGGCACCCGATTTTAGCCTCTCAAGCCCCTCGCTCGCCCGCTCCAGTGGCATGGTCTCGATCCTCGGGCGGACGCCGGTGAGCACGCTGAAATCGAGCGTCTTCTGGTTCTCGTAGGGCGAGCCGGTGATGGAGCCGATAACGCTGCGCTGCCCGGCAACGAGGGCGCCCGAGGGGATCGTCAGCGGCTGCGGCGATGGGCCGAGGACGACCAGGCGTCCCTCCGGCGCAAGACCGCCGACCAGGTTCGAGACGGCATCAGCCGCACCGATGGTCGCGATGATGGCCTTGGCGCCGCCCATGTCATTGAGCTTGTCGATGGCCCTCTCGACGTTGGTATCGATGTAGACGTGCGCGCCGAGCGCACGCGCGTCCTGGGCGATGTCCTGGCCGCGTCCTATGGCGGCAACCTTGAAGCCCATCCTGCGGGCATACTGCAAAGCCATATGGCCGAGCCCCCCGATGCCGAACACGGCGACGAGATCGCCAGCGTCCGCCCCGCATGCCTTCAAGGCATTGAAGGTGGCGATGCCGGCGCACAGGAGGGGCGCTGCTTCGTACGAGCCGAGCTCGTCGAGGATCGAAACCAGTCCGGTGGCCCGCGCGATCATCATCTCTGCATATCCGCCGTCGCAGCTCGATCCGACGAAGTCCTGGTTGCGGCACAGGTTGAACCGGCCCTGGCGGCATTGGGCGCACACGGCGCAGTGGCCGCCGAGACGTCCGATGCCGACACGCTGGCCGGTCCGCCATATCGAAGGCACAGCCTCGCCGACCGCCACGATGCGCCCGACCACCTCGTGGCCCGGCACGCGCGGCTTGTGCCCATCCGGATCGACGCGCGCGATATCGGCGGCGTCCGCCCCGCACATCCCGCACGCCTCGACAGCAATCAGCACCTCTCCGGCCGCTGGCACCGGTACGGGACGGTTGGCCAGTTCAAGTCGGCCCGGAGCCGTGATCACCATGGCGCGGTAGGTTATTCGGCATCGCGCTTGTTCCTCGTTGTTTCAATCCGCAATTACGGTTTTCTGGCAGCGCCCGAATAGGAGAACCCGGCCAGCGCCACCGCGGAAATCGTCAAGGGCACGAAAGACAACACCAGCACCGTTGTCCAACCGAACTCGGTCAGCAGGCCTCCGGAGAGAAAGGAACCGATCGCCATCGTGCCAAACACCACGAAGTCGTTGAAAGACTGGACCCGTGCCTTCTCCTCCGGCCGGTGGCACTCCAGCACCATTGATGATGCACCGATGAAGCCGAAATTCCAGCCGATGCCGAGCAGGATCAGGGTGGCCCAGAAGTGGCCGACATCGACACCGAGCAGCCCGACGGCCGACGAGCCCGCAAGAAGCATCAGCCCGACAGCCACGATACGGATCGGACCGAAGCGCGCGATCAGCCGACCGGTCCAGAAGCTCGGCGCATACATGGCGATCACATGCCATTGCAGGCCAAGATTGGCGGATTCCTGCGACAGCCCGCAGAACTTCATTGCGAGCGGCGCCGCCGTCATGAGGAAGTTCATCAACAGGTAGGAGACGACCCCGCAGGTAACGGCCAGGATGAAGCGCGGCTGCCGGGCAATGAGACCAAGCGGCCGCCCGTCCTGACGTTCCGCAGCGGTTGGCCGAGGCAGATCGACCCCGACAAGAATGATCGCGGAAATCGCGGCGACCGCCGCCTGCCCGATAAACGTGGCAGCAAACAACGGAACCCAGAGATCCATGGTGTGCGTGACGAGTTGCGGACCGATGACGCCCGCAAAGACGCCCCCCGCCATCACGGCCGACAGCGCGCGCGGACGCCGTTCTGCCGCGACACCGTCTGCAGCCGCGAAGCGGAAGGACAGGACGACGGCAGCGTAGACGCCGCCAAGGAAGGTCCCCGCGCAGAACAGCCAGAACGAGGCATGGATGACCGCGAGATAGGCAACGAGGCCAGCGAGCACGCCACTGCCCGCCCCGAGCAGGAACGCAGTGCGCCGTCCGTAGCGCTCGGCCACCGCGCCTGCCGGCAGGGTGCACAGAGCCATGCCGACCACGAAAATCGAGATCGGGAGCGTGGCGAGCGCCTTGGCAGGGGCCAGCATGTCACCGACGACCGCGCCGGTCGCGTAGATGACCGTCGAGTTCGCGCCGGCCAGCGCCT
>JBKDZY010000547.1:0-7392 GCA_047971765.1 Hyphomicrobiaceae bacterium
GCAACTCCCCCAGGATAATCCTGTCCGGTCGAAGGCGCAGCGTAGCTTGAAGCAACAGATTGGCATTCCGCGAACTTCGGTCGTCTCGGTCAGCGATCAGACTGACCACATTCTCCTGCCGTGGCAACAGCTCGGGAGAATCCTCTATGGTCACAATGCGCTCATCATCAGCCACCATCCATAGCATTCTGCGGCCAAGCTCTGTTTTGCCGGTGGAGGTGCCGCCTGAAATGATGACGTTCATCCGATTGTCGATTAACTCTTTCAAAAAGGGATCGGCATCAACCCCGTCGTCATATCCACCGATATTGCCGGGATTACCTGTGGGCAGATTCAGACCGGCCGCATCGCCGCCGCGCTGTCGCGCTCGTAGGTTTTCAACCAGGTGCCGCCGCTGTTCTTCAAGTGTCCCCGAAGCACTACCAAGCAGAAATCTGAACTTCTTGGGCTCGGATTGTCCACGGGGCCGGAAAATCCGAAACGACATGATCGTACCGCCAGACACCGCAGGAGCAATGATGATTTGCGACCGAAGCGAGAGTTCCTTGAAAGAAACTGTAGTCGAAACTATCGGATACTCATCAATCAGTTTGAGCCTTGCATCGTTCGCAATGCTCTTCGCGAGATCGTCCACTTGCTTAACTGACAGTTGAAATTGGTCTATTCGAACCATCCGACACGCCCCGGCCCTCTCAAGCCAGAGTGATCCGTCAGCGTTGATAACGACCTCGATAGTGTCTGGAGCAGACAAGAACCTATCAAGACGTTCCAGATACTCGGCCACCCACGCCATTCAGAATATCTCCAGGTCGGTGTTCACGCGGACCATGACGATATCGCCCTGATCAACCGTGATAGTTGGCGCAATGCTCAGATACTCGGCCAGCACGTTGTCAACAGCGCCGGAGAAATCCTCCGACACTTCCTCCGCGATTTCGTCAAATGTCTCGTTAGAGACATTATCGGCAATGACATCAGGTACGGCACCGATAACGGAGATCAATGCCGCGGACCCAAACCGTTCAAGGAAATGGCTGTTCACACGTCCAGGCATCCCAGACCGGCCAAGCCGATCCGCGCCATAGGCGTCCAGCTCGACCGATTGCAAGTCCGTTGTGATAAGCCGGTCCCAGGCCATCAGAACCCGCTTCTGACCAATCTTGACGCCGTTGCTGTAGCGTCCGACCAGTTTCGATCCACGCGGGATAAGAACCTGGCTCATATCGGCTGACCAAACATCATAGGATATGATTGCCACAATCGTTCCCGACAGGTCCGATGAAATGCCTGTCTCAAGCGTCGCCTCTATGAGCGTACCTTGCAGGATTGTGTTTGCGGGTTCCCCAATCACTTCTGATCGCGTGACCTCGGCACGCTTAGCTCCGGCTCTCACAAACGCTTCATCGCCCGTATAACGGCGCTCTTCTCCATCGGATTCAGACGAGCTTGATCCACGTCTATAAGCCACCATCGGAGATACGATTTGTGCCTCATTCCGTGCTTCAGCCTCGGCCCGAAGACGTTCCAGTTCTTGGCGCCGGCGGGCTTCTTCCTCTGCCTCAGCATCGAATTGAGATGCCAAGAGAGCATCGGTTTCGATCTTGGTTTGCAATCGAACCAGTTCATTTTCCAAATCGCGGATTTGGTTATCCTTGCCTTGCGTCGCGGCGCGCAACTCATCCAGCTCATTGCTCAATCTTGAAATTGCGGCCTCATCGGCCACCATCACCTGTTCAGGATTATCTTGTAGCGTTTGAATTTGCTGCCGAAGCTGCGCAATCATTGCTTCCAGCTTTTCAACTTCAGCTGAATCGCGAACCACCACGGTTTCTCGCTGCACAGGATCTTCTTGCGTGCGCCTGATCTGAAAACCTTCTAATCCTGTGTTTTGTTGAAACTCTGTTGATCTGGATGTTTGCAACTGCGCCGCCGTCTCTTCCGTTCTCTCAGGCAGGTTTGCAATCACATACCCGCCGCCGACCGCACCAGCTACAGCCGTGAGCACCGGCCAGAGCCATACTGGTGTCTTCCTGACAGCCGGTGCGGGCTTCAGTCTTTGGAGCCGTTCCTGAACAACATCATTTTCATCTGACATAGCCGTACCCCTTATTTTCCGTTGATGCAGATGTAGTCATCACCATACCGCAGCACCCATCTCTGTGATCGGTTTGTCACCGTGACGCGCGTGCGCTTGACAGACGTGTTTACTGTGTATTCACGGCCGGAGCTGTCTGCCCGGAAAACAGATGGAATAGGCGCATCCGGACTAAACTCGAAATAAGTTTTACGCCCATCATCCCAAACCCTTACAGGCCGGAAGGATGCCCCTTTCGTCTGTTTGGCATAGGCGTAGCGCATGGGCTGCGCCGGTGGGATAGCCTCAGAGGCTGCTTTGCCCTTCCCGCTTTGCGGAACTGTGAATTTTATCGAATAGTTGGGCGTTGTCCTGGACGACTCCTGAAGCTGCAAAAAATAGAACCGGCGATTTGTCTCGACGGTCGCGTTCGTCACCGCGCCCGCTATCAAAGGTTTCACAATAAATGCGTTCTGACTGCTGATTTCTTCAACCGAAAAGCTGGCGCTGTCACCCACGGAGACCGATTCAATGCGCTCGCTTTCTCCAACTTCAACCAGCGTGACATGCTTCAGCCGCGTTGTTACCCGGAACACCTGTCCCGGTTGGAAGGTGGCATAGGTCACCCGACTGTCAGATCTCCCAGGATTGGGTGCCGTCTCAGCGACAACCGGAGCTGTTCCGACCACGAGCAACGCCGCCGCAACCACAGTCAAACCAAAAATTTGCATATCAGTCCTCCAACGTCTCAGCAGCGACGCGATAGCTGACAACTTGGAATCCATAGGGGTTCTCCCAAACAAGCCGGTTGTTGCTGCGGGTTTCAGGGGTAAATTCGAAGGCGACCGTTGCGGAGAACTTGCCCACCTGGTCTGGCTCACCTAGGTTAGTCAACGTTTTTACGAACCGGACTAAGGCAGCCTTGTCAGAGATCGGTGAGATGTTTGTGATTTCGACAGAGATCTTCGCATCAGAGCCATAGACTTTGGGCGGGAAGTTTGGGCTGTCTTCTGTCCAGAGCGCTTTGATCTTTTCGCGCTCTGCATAGGATGAACGACGAAAAACATTCAGGATACGACTGTCATTATCCGCCTCGTCAAATGTCTCGCGGTCAAGCACATAGCGATAGAGCAACGATTGCGTCACTGCTTCGGAATGCTCCATCACTGCGTTCTCAATCGTAACCGTGCGCTCAGCGATCCCGGTGTCCTTATCAACTATTGTCAGATAGGCTTCCGTCTGTTTAAGTGGCATCATGAGCGCGACCGATGCAGCACCAGCCAAGCCGGTAAGCACGCCTACAAAAGCCAGTGCATAGGCGATCCGTTCCCGTCTCCGAACACCGAAGATAAGTTCAGTTTCGAGAATCGTTCTCTGTTCAGGTGTCGAACCTATCATTTCAGATCACTCCGTTTCGTTTATTCAATCGCGTCCGCGAAGTTTTCTCATGGTGTCAAATCGTTGCCTCAGTTGACGCCCTTTTTCAGCATAGAATTTCTGTGTCCCGGTTCCCCGTAACGACGCCATATGCGCTTGATCCGTTGTTTGGCCGTCATTCCTGAAGCCGGAAACCGTCTGGCGGACGCGATCTGCTATCCCGCCGCCGACCGCGCCAGCAGCCGAACGCGCCGGAGTCGATACCGCACGAAGCGCCTCTGGAGCGATATTACCAAGATGCATATGTCCTGTAATGTTTGATGCGACAGTCGGGATCATGCGCAGAGCGACGATCCCAACAACCATCACCACGACATAGCTAGTCATTGCAATCAGTGTGCCCCCAGCGGCACCGGTATCCGTGTTCTTGGCAACAAGCACCACACTTCCAACGACACCCGCCGCCGCGATCGGATACATCAAATAGCCAATCAACGCCGTCAACCACGCTTCAAAAAGAGACTTTGTTTTCTCGAAAATCGTTGTAAGGACCGCGAACGGCGCCAAACCGAGAAGGACAGCCGTCATAATCTTTGCTAACGCTACAATCAAAACATACGCGCCCATAAGTATTACCAGAACGGCGTATGCAAAAGCTCCAAGGATACCTCTTGCAATAGACCCTTGGGATTGCAAGATTTCGTCGGTGACCTCTTGTGAACCCTTCGCAAAAATGCCCATCGCCGCTTCGGGATCAGAACCAAGGTCGCTTTTTCCTGCAACCTCAAATAATGATAGTGCCAGATTGCCCGTAAACTCTGTTGCAGCGTCATACACTATACTGAAATTCGACCAGGTAAGTCCAAACAACATGACAAGCAAAATACGCCAAATAATTTGCATACTGTCACGCATCCGCAACGCATAAACATTCACAGCCATGTTAATCCCAACTAAAACGATCAAAATACTTAGACATATGTAAACAAAATCACCAATAGACGATGCGGTATTCTCAAACATCGATTTCCCGGCTGTTTTCACACCAGCATCAATCGCGCCTACAATATCGGAGACGATATTCTCCATCAGTATTTCTGCCCACACATGATCTTAATTTGCTTGTCCAAAGCCTGTGATTGTTCATCGAATTTGTGTGAACTGGAGCCGATGATCATGGGATCATCTGTTGTATCGTAAAGCCGATCGTAGATAGCCAGCGCGGCTTTCATATCGGCCCACCGACCAGCGCATGAACAATCTTTCGTTTCAAGCATTTTTACCCGGCCAAGATAAAAATAGATGCGCTTAACTGCGAGCGCCTGCTTTTTCTCTGTGAATGTCGGCTTTGTTGTCGGCGGGGTAATGGCATTTTGCGGGTTCAAAGTGTGATCAAGATCCCGGTATTCTACGGGCCAATCACACTCAAAACTATTTTTGTAGTTCGGTTTGTCCTGTGGCGTCACTCCATAGTCAATGACTGGAAAATCGCGCGAAATAACGCGCTCACCATCGCCGCCCTTCTGGATTTCACCAGAAAAACCGGCTGTAGGCATCGCGAGGATGAGAAGCAGAACAAACCGTTTCATAATCATTCTCCTGACAGGTCGAGAAATTTTTCTTCTGCGGCCAGCGTCGCGGCATCCATGACGCCCGCTTGCCCCATGCCGATCGTTTGGGCTGCTTCCATCGACCACACATTTGCTAGGGCAATCGCCAGCTCTGCCGTGACACGGGTATTCAGGTCGATCGCTGCTTTCAGATTGGCCGTGTCAGGAATTTTCTGCACCAGGTCATCAACTCGTTCGAGGCTTTCCTTCGCATCTTCGGCCGAGGCTTCCGCGGCGACCGACAGAAAGGCGCCCTGGTTGGCTTGTGTGCCGATCCGTGCTCTCTCTGGATTGTCGCTTTTTGAGAGTGTGTCGAATGTCTCTTTTTCGACGCCCGCACTCGCGAAGATGTCGGTCACGTAGTTCGCAACCGATCCCCCGCCTATCGAGCCATCAAGCATGCTATCCCATTCACCTGAATTGGCCGCTTTCACCATAGAGCCGATATCGGACAATTCTGGGAAAAGATTGTCGAGAAAATCTGCATTTATTCCCAAATCTTCCAGAGACAAACCGTCTTTTAGTGCAGCATAGATATTCCGTGCTTCTTCGAGCTGCGCCACCAGTTGAACAATCTGTTGATCCAGTTTGAGATTCTGCGTGATCTGTTCCTTGAGCTGCAACTTCGCCTCGGCAATCATCTGCTGAAGTTGCGCCACGCTGGTTGCATCGATGGTCGGAACGCCCGCCGAAAGGGCTGGTGTTGCGCCAGTAAGAATTGATGCCATGATGATAGCTTGGATTTTCATCGTCACTACTCCCCTAAATCCAAAAAGATTTCATCCTGCGCATAAGCGGCAAGAAGAGCGCCATATTGCGCAGATTCAACCTTGCGTTGTGCGGCCTGCAATCGAACCAAAACAGTCGCGATCCTGATCACTTCTGCCCGTGCATAGCTGTTGAGGTCCATCGCCTCTTTTGCAGATGTGGTTGCCGGGACGCGCTGCAAAATCTCTTTCAACCGCGTCACGGATTGTTGCAAGATCACTGTTGAGTGCATTCCATAAGATATGCCCGCGTCTGAAATATTGCTGGTCTCCGCAATCGCCATGTCCTTCGGAGAGAGAGAGCCTACGGTTTCTATCCCGCCAATCTTGGAGGCGTAGTTATTGTAATTCGCAGTGATGCGAACAACATAGTTCTGCGTCTCTTTGAACGGCGGGATACCCGAATACTTCATGACGTTGCCGGGACCAGCGTTGTACGCCGCGAGAGCCAGTGGCACCGATCCAAATTGGTTCATCTGTGTCAGAAAGTATTTCGCCCCGCCTTCCAGTTGCAGGCGAGGGCTATCGTAATAGGCTGGATAGATGCCCAGGTCCTTCGCCGTGCCGGGCATGATCTGCGTCAGCCCGAATGCGCCGACATGGCTACGCGCGCCAATCGAGAAGTTGCTCTCCTGCTTTATGAGAGACTGAAACCATATCCGGAACTGCACTGGACTGATCCCCGCCTTCCCAAGACCTGGATGCCCTGAAAACTTTTTCGCTGTTTCGATAATCATCTGTTCGATCGTCACCCGCGCATCACCAAACAGCCGATCTGCATATGGGTTGTTGTCATCGATCGGATAAACCTCGGTGGCTTCATAGCCGGACAGGCCCTCAAGATCACCGATTGCGGCCAATCCACCTGTTAGCAGCCCAAGAGTCGCGTCGAGCTGATCGATCTGTTCCTTATGCAGATCTCCAATAGACTTGAGCGCATCATTCGTCTCGCCCTCAGTCGTGGTCTGGGCCTTCTCTTCGCCGTTTATCAGGCCCTCGATAAGCGTCTTGCTTCCATCAATCACAGGAACACCAGCCGCGAGCGCGGGCGAGCTTGCAGATGCAATGATTCCGATCATCAAGAAAGGGCAGGCCAGATTAAAAGTCATTGAAAACACAATCAGTTCTACTCCGGGAGACCTGCGCTTGAGCGTTGGTCGCGCCACTCGCACCAGGCGCCGAAGACCAGCAGTTTGTTTTTCGTCCTTGAGGTTCACCGCAACCAGACAGCGCGAACAACGACAACACAAACAGCGATGCGGCTACGACTTTCATCCTTCAACCCTCCAAAAGTTCGAACGAGATTTGTAATCTGCACCAAACCGATCAACACCCGCACGCCCCCCGCCCAAGGCCGTCAGCAGCGGCCCCAACGCAGACAAGTCAACGTCAAGTATTGTTGATCCTGCATGTCCCCTTAGTAGCGCCAGCCGGCCTTTGGTCCGCCCGGACAGAATGAACGCCAGTTCATTGTCAGTCATGGCATATTCGGCATAGTCACTCGCAACAGCCTTACGATTGGGAAAAAGAAGCTGATTAGGCAAAGCTTCGAGAATGGTCTTCG
>JBKDZY010000548.1:0-6163 GCA_047971765.1 Hyphomicrobiaceae bacterium
CAGCTCGTGCCTGTCTCGACGTTGACTACGCCCGGCGCATTGACCTCGATCGTGGAGCGCGCGTGGATAACCAGCGTGTCGTGCTCATTATCGATTTCGACAATGGAGGCCGGATTGCCGAAATAGTCGACGAAATCGCTGCGCCAGGTTGGCGCCGGCTCGACGATGATGTTGTGGCGCACGACGTTCTGGCGGTCCGCAATGCGCGGAGCGAGATGCACCAGATGCTGCGATTGGGTGACGCGGGACTGGTACCGGTAACCCGTCCGGTGGCTGATCTCGAAGATCATGACACTCACTCCGTTATCATCACGACGCGATGCGGGGCATCTTCGCTCAGACGGAAATAGTGCCGCGATATGGCATCGGAAAGTTCGGGCAAGCCACTCGACAGCTTGTCCAGCGCTTCGATGAGATGCCCCCTCGCACCTTGCTCATCAACCGCGGAAAGCTCGTGGACATCGCCAAGGCGGATGGACGTGTGCATGCCGAGCAGGATCTTGCGCTCGCGGCTCATCATCGTGCCTTCACCCGCCATGGGCAGGTTTTCGAGATGCTCGCCTATGCCGGCAAGCTGGAATGCGATACTGCGCGGGTTGGTTTCGTCCATGACCAGCAGATCGAGTACCAGAGGAAGAATGGGCTGCAGGCGATAGCGAGAGCGGTAGGTGATGTAGCTGTCCGCAAGCCGCAGCATGAAGCCGAGCTTCATGCTCTCGGCATCCTCGTCGTCCTGCTGCGCGAACAGCAGCCGCAGCGCATCGCACGCGTTGATGGCGCGCTCCATCCGCCGCCCCATGTCCAGGAACATCCAGCCGAAATTGCGCGTCATGCTGCCATGCATGTGGCCGTTGAAGGTCGCGACCAGCGGCAGCTTGTTCTCGACCTCGTCGAGCAGCTCGCTGAGCGTCGCTTCTGCCATGCTCTTGCGCCAGTTCTCGTCGACGCGGAATTCAGCAAGTGTCCGCCACGCTTCCAGTGACAGCCTGTCCCTGGTCAGGCTTGCCACCCGGTAGATGCCCTCGAAATTCTGGATGAGGCTGTAGTAGCAGGACCTGTCCTGGACAAGCTGGCGCGCCCAGTCGAGTGCCTTCCCGCCGCTTGGCATGGTGCGCTTGCCAGGCTCGCCACCACCTTTTTCGAGCAGCATCCTGAGGCAGGCGTCTCCGGCGTGATGGCTGCCGGTGATGGTGAGGTATTCGATGCGTCGCGCCAGGGCGCTGCGGATGACCCGCATCGTCCAGTCGCTTCTCTCCAGGTAGCGGCCGAGCCAGAACAGGTTGTCGGCCACGCGGCTTTGCAGGGTGCGTTGCGAACGCTGCACCAGCGCGGCCTCGATGCGCGGCTTCCACAGGCTCTGGTGCCGCTCTTCCTCCTCGTCGGACAACACCCAGACATCGTGGGTGTCGCCACCCAGTGCACTGAGCGCCACCGTTGCGCCGTGATCGAGAGCCATGGCGAGACCGCCCGGGACGACCTGGAACTGTTTGCCGATGGCACTTGCAAACAGGCGCAGTCCGAATGGCCGCGCCGTCAGGCCTTGCGCGGTCAGGGACGGCATGGTCCCGAACCCGAGCCTTTCCTCGGCCACCAGATGCGCACCGTTGCTCGCGATCTTCTGCAACAGCTCATTGCGTTCCTCGTCCGTTAGGCGGGTTGCCTGCTGCCCCCGCGTCGCACGGCCTGGCCGCCCCGTTCCTTCGCGCGCCGGACGGATGACGAACGAGTCGAGATTGGCCTTCACGTGCTCCACGCCGGCCGCGTCGCCCAGCCACCAGCGAGGCGCATCGGGAAGCATCAGCGGTTCGCCGAGCAGTTCCTGGCACAGCGCTGGCAGATAGGTCCCAAGCGCCCGGTTTTCGATGATCGCCGAGCCGAGCGAATTGAGCACGAGGTTGGGCTGCGATCGCGAGGCATGGACGAGGCCGGACGGGCCAAGGAAGCCGGATGGATCAAGCTCCAGCGGATCAGATTTCGACCCTTCAGAACATCGGATGAGCGCATCGACACGCTTGAGCCCTTCGAGGGTCTTCAGGAACACCTCGTTGCCGACAACCTTGAGATCCTCCCCCTCGACCAGATGGAGGTCGAGGTAGCGGGCGATATAGGCATGCGAGAAGTAGTCCTCGTGCCCGGGGCCAGGCGTCAGGACGGCAACATTCGGGTCAGGCCGTCCCAGCCGGTCGGCAATGGACTCCTGCAGGTCCAGGAAATGCCACGACAGGCGCCGCACATGATAGTCAGCGGTCAGGTCGTCGGTGACATCGGTATGCATCATGCGGTTTGCGACCACGTAGCCGAGGCCGGCCGGTGTCTCCGCGTGGTTGTCGATGACGCGCCAGAGCCCGTCCGGCCCGCGGGCCAGGTCGGCCGCATAAAAATGCAGGTGGCCATGGCCGACATCGATGTTGTTGCACTGCCGTAGATAGGTGCTGTCCTGGAAGATGCAGTCGGCGGGCAGCTTCCCGCTCCGCATCAGATCCTGGGGACCGTAGATATCGGCAAGAATCAGGTTGAACAGCTTCGCACGCTGCGCGATGGCAGCTTCAAGCCACGCCCATTCGGAGGCGGAGATGATAAGCGGCGACAGGTTGAGCCGCCACTGCTGGGCCTCGGCATCGGGGTCTGCGAAGATGTTGTGCGCAAGGCCTGTCTCCCGGACCTCCCGGTCCAGGCGGGCGGTCCGCGCCAGGCGATCCCGTTTGGGAAGCTGCATCAGGCGCTCGATGAACCGTGCCCAGTGCGGGCGCGCATTGCCGTCTGCGTCGAGCAGCTCGTCGTGCCCCTGGGACAACTGCCTGTAGTCGGCCAGAAAACCGCCCAAGTCCTGCATCAGGCGCTCAGCTTTAACCGTCATTGGGGCGTTCATCCCGCAGTTGTGTCTCGTACCGTCATGCGACGTCACCGTATTGAGATCCTGGTCCTGGGAGGCCCTTAGTCTGAGGCGGTCCATCAGGCGGACAAGAAACTCGAGTGACGAACGGGCACGTATCACTGCCGGTCACGGGCGATCCACATGCCCCCCATGCAACCAGTTACGAGCTCGCCAACCGACTCAATACACATGATGTGTATTGCCTAATTATGTGGCAATGCCCAGACATAAAATATGAATGTCGGTCAAATTGTATCAAAGGCGCCTCATGTCTAGCGTTAACGGAAATTCGGAGTTGATCGCTGATCGGTGAGCAGGTGATTGGCCCGCTGTATGTCCCGTTTCCTCGAACCTGGCGATGCGCCGGCCTTCCGCCTCGTAGGCATTGACGGGAAAGACCTCGAAATTCCGTCCGCCGGGATGTGCGACATGATAGCGGCAGCCGCCGATGGAGCGACCCGACCATTGGTCATGGATGTCGATGGTCAGCGGGACATGCGGCCCGACCATGGGATGCAGCGCCGATGGTGGCCACCATGCCCTGAACCGGATGCCGGCAACGGCTTCCCCGTAGACCTCTGTCGGAGCGAGAGGCACCTGCCGGCCGTTGCAGGTGACCATGTAGCGGTCCCCGGCCAGGTTGCGGGCCTTCACCTGGACCCGCTCCAGCGAGGAATCCACATACCGCGCGGTGCCGCCGATCACGCCTTCTTCGCCCAGCACATGCCACGGCTCCAGGGCCTGCCGGACCTCCAGCGTGATGGGTCCCGCCTGGACCGTGCCGCAGGTCGGGAAACGGAACTCGAAATGCGGCGCGAACCATTCCGCCTTGATCTCCAGCCCCGCCCGGTTGAGATCGTCGATGACATCGTTGAAGTCGGCCCACAGGAAGTGCGGCAGCATGAAGCGGTCGTGCAGCGCCGTACCCCAGCGGATCAGGGAGGCCTTGTAGGGCTTCTCCCAGAAGCGGACGATCAGGGCCCTCAGCAGCAGTTGCTGGGCAAGGCTCATGCGTGCATGTGGCGGCATTTCGAAGGAACGAAATTCGACCAGCCCCAGCCGGCCCGTCGGTCCATCCGGGGAATAGAGCTTGTCGATGCAGATTTCCGCGCGATGGGTGTTGCCCGTGACATCGACCAGCAGGTTGCGGAAGATGCGGTCAACCAGCCATGGCGCGATGTAGCTTGCGCCTCGATCGGGAATACTGGCGAGCGCGATCTCGAGTTCGTAGACGTTGTCATGACGCGCTTCATCGACCCGCGGCGCCTGGCTGGTCGGCCCGATGAACAGGCCCGAGAACAGATAGGACAGCGAAGGGTGGTTCTGCCAGAACGTTATGATGCTGGCGAGCAGGTCGGGGCGGCGCAGGAACGGGCTGTCTTCCGGCTTCAGGCCGCCAAGCACGATATGGTTGCCGCCTCCGGTGCCCGTATGGCGGCCATCGAGCATGAATTTCTCGGTGCCAAGTCGTGCCAGCCGGGCTTCCTCGTAGATCGTCGTGGTGATGTCGACAGCCTCCTGCCAGTGGCTGGCCGGCTGGATGTTCACCTCGATCACGCCTGGGTCGGGCGTCACCTTGATGACGTTGAGGCGCGCGTCAGTGGGTGGCGTGTAGCCTTCCACATGCACCTTGAGGTCTGTCGTGCGTGCCGTCTCCTCGATTGCAGCCAGAAGTGCGGCGTAATCCTCCGCATCGCTCAGTGGCGGCATGAACACGCAGAGCTGGCCATTACGCGGTTCGATAGCCAGCGCCGTCCGTACTGATCCGGCAATCTCGTCCCGAAGCGGGCTGGCGGGCGGTTGCGCTTCGAGCGTCACCGTGCGTCGCCGCTGCATCAACGTACGCCGTTCGGGCAACGCGGGGGCAGGCGCGAACGGATCGCGCGGCAACACATGCGGCGTCTCCAAGGGCGTGAGAAAGGCGAGTGAACCCAACGGCAGCCGGAATCCGGCCGGCGAGTCGCCAGGCATCAGGAACAGCTTGTCTCGCCGCAGCGCCCACCGTTCGGTGACCCAGCGGCGGCCACGGTCCTGGGTCTGCCAGGCCTGGATCGGCAGGACATAGCCCGCCGGCTTGTCGAGCCCGCGGTCGAAGACCGAAACCAGCCGGGCGCGCTCGGCTGGATCGGAGAGTTTGTTGTCCGCAGGCGTGGTGTTGATCGGCAGCTTCTGCTCGACCAGCGCGAAGTGTCCGGCATCCTCGTAGGCCGCAATCGCACTTTTCGCCGGCAATCCAAGTTGATTGCACAGGGCCGAGGAGAACCGTTCAGCATCCTCGATTGACCGAGCCTTCCCAGCCTTTTCAGGGGCGATGAGCTGCGGATTTTCCCAGAGCGGCTGCCCGTCGGCCCGCCAGTAGATGGCAAACGCCCAGCGGGGAAGTTGTTCGCCCGGATACCATTTGCCCTGGCCGTAATGGAGCAGCCCGCCGGGCGCGAAGCGTTGCTGGAGGCGCCGCGCCAGCGTTTCGGCAAGATGCCGTTTTGTCGGGCCGACGGCGGCCGTGTTCCACTCCGCCCCTTCCATGTCGTCGATGGAGACGAATGTGGGCTCGCCTCCCATGCTCAACCGCACGTCGCCATCGGCAAGTCGTTTGTCCACGGCTTCGCCGACACTCAGGATATCCTGCCAGGCTTCCTCGGTGTAGGGCTTGGTTACCCGTGGGCTTTCACGGATGCGGGACACGCTCATCTGGAAATCGAAAGTGACTTCCGCCGGCTCATGTGCACCGGAAATGGGCGCAGCACTGGAAGGCGCAGGTGTTGCCGCCAGCGGGATGTGCCCTTCGCCGGTCAGCAAACCGGATGTCGGGTCCAGGCCGATCCAGCCGGCGCCTGGAACATAGATTTCGGTCCATGCGTGCAGGTCCGTGAAATCGACTTCCGTTCCGCTTGGCCCGTCGAGCGATTTGACATCCGGTGCGAGCTGGATGAGGTAGCCGGACACGAAACGGGCCGCCAGGCCCAGGTTGCGCGCAATCTGCACCAGCAGCCAGGCCGAGTCCCGGCACGATCCGGACCGCGTCGTCAGTGTCTCTTCCGGTGTCTGGACGCCCGGCTCCATGCGGATGAGATAGGCGACGTCCTGCTGCAGTTGCCGGTTGAGATCGCAGAGGAAGTCGATTGTCGTGCGTGGCGACCTGTCCAGCGCCTGAAGGTATTTCGCAAGGTGTGGTCCGGGCTGGGCGGGCACAAGATAGGGCCGCAGCTCCTGCGCAAGCTCGGCATCGTACCGGAACGGCCAGTCCTTGACACTCTCCTCGACGAAGAAGTCGAACGGATTGATCAC
>JBKDZY010000549.1:0-3100 GCA_047971765.1 Hyphomicrobiaceae bacterium
TCCTGCGCCAGCGCGATCTTCCGGCGCTGCAGGATCGTCGCCAGCGCATGCGCCAGCGGTTCGATCTCGGTCTCGAGGCCGGTGCTGCGCAGCGGACCGATCAGGGCGTCGAAAGCCTCGCGGATGATGCGGTCCCGCAGGATTTCGTCCTCGGGGATAGGCAGCGCGGCGCCCTTCTCGGTCAGGCCGTAGAGTTCGATGATGTCGTAGGCGGAAGCTTGATCGTAAGCCATGTCTCTGTCTCCGGATGTTCGGGGTTGTCTGCGCACCACGGGAGTGTGGTGGCATGGCCGAAAGTCCGGTTTCCGACTCCGTCCGGGTCAGGGACGGCGAAGCCGCCGGCTTGCCGGGCGCAAAAGTTTTCGAGGCGGGGCCATCACCACGGGCGCGACGGCGTGCACTCGACCGACCTGGCCCGACGCGCGCCCTCGCCGAAAAGTTTTGCGATCCTTGACGCGGGCGGAGTCGGGGGCCATCCGGAGGATATGCTTCCGCACTCATGTGTGTGTGTTTGACGGCAGGTTTGCCCGACGCGAGCAGGCAAAGGGCGCGACCGGGTGCGCAGGGCGGATGAAGCAGAGGGATCGTTTTGGCCACGGGCCGAAACAGACCGGAGCGCAGTCCGGCGGCGCGGCCGGGGAGCGCCCTGCTCGCGAGACGGGCAAACCGGGATGCCGCAGAGCGACGCCGCGCTGAGGCCCGAGGGCCGAATGCGCGATCGGCCAGCGGCCGATGCTCCCCTGCGACACGCGCAGCCGAGCCGGGGAGGCCGTCAGGCTGTGGCGGAACGTCGGGGCGTCGGGCGGGCTGCTCAGTGGGATGCCTGGGCGCGCCGCCTAGTCGTCCTTGGCCAGTGGTGCGGTCTCCAGGATCTCGGCCGAAGTCGTGCCAGACACATGCCGCACCTGCTTTATCAGCGGACCGGCACCGCGAAGATGAGGCATGCGCCAGACGAGCTTGCCGGATCTGCTGCGCATGGAATGACCCCTGACCCAGTGCGTTCTTCGAGGTATGCCTTCGCGTCCATCTGCCGCGATGTCTTCTTTCATCGCCTCCAGTTGGCCGCGCCCCGCCTTACCCAGGGTGATCTTCGAGATGCGCGTATCGGGAAGGACCTTGCCGGACCGCTCAGCCTGGCGCCTCTGGTGCCTCGGGTAAAGCGAGGCTTCTTGCACGTTCAGCATGCCGTCGTGGCGCAGGAGAGTGGCGATTGCGACGGCAGTGGCCAAAAATGTTCGGTTTGAGGCCAGCTCATCCTCAATCATGCCCTCAGGAACCTGCATACCCAAAGCTTCACAGAGCTCGCGGGTCGGCGTCGGAACACTCGTCGCCCCCATTGCTCTGGAGATCATCACGCAGTTGCTTGGCCCCACGTCGCTCTCGCGAAAAGCGAAGCGTTGGGTGCAGATGGTATCTTCGATCTGCGTGACCACGCCAAGCACGAGGCCGTCATTGCCACGCATGAGCCCATCGCTTCCCATCAGAGGAGGCAGAATAATCATCGTCGGAAACGGCAGACGGACCTGCGAGAACAGCTCATCCAGCCCATCCCGCTTCATTTCGTTGATCAGCTCACCCATCATCCAGAAGGCGTCGGGGTCGATCCGGAACGGCTGGGCATGTTCAAGGTTGACGATTGACCGCTGCCGGTAGTCCAGCAGCCGGTCCATCAGATCCTCGGGCAGATCAACGGGCTTCACACCCTGCAATTGAAGGATCTGCCGGGGATAGTCCTCAAAGAAGCGCTTCAGATCCTCAAGCATATCGTTACCCCACCTGCAGCCGAAGCAGACCCGAAGAAGGATTGCCCGTCAACATGGGAGGCGACCCCGTGCGCCACAGGTCAGGCGCTATCCGGGAAACCGGTAGCAGGCCGGCCAGTCCGGTCTGACTTCCTGGCTCCTCAGAGTAGCTCCGCGGTGAGCGTGATGTTGATCGCGGAGAGGGCGCGCGAGACGGGGCAAGCCCCCTTGGCCTTGTCGGCGAGTTCGTTGAACCTGGCCTCGTCGATGCCGGGTATCTTTGCCCTGAGGGTGAGAGCGCTGCCTGTAATCCCGGTACCGGGGACCAGTTCGACTTCGGCGGTGACTTCCAGGTTCTCGGCTGGCGTGCCGTTCTCGGCCAAGAAATGCGCGAGCTGCATGGCGAAGCATCCGGAATGCGCCGCAGCGATCAGTTCCTCCGGGTTCGTTCCGGACTGACCCGCCTCGTCGACGAACCGTCCCTTGTGCGTATAGGGCTGCTTCTGGAAAGCCCCGCTCATCAGATCGAGCGTGCCGTGTCCGTTGACCAGAGCGCCCTGCCAGTTGGCGGTTGCCGTGCGTTTCATATCAATGCTCCCCTGCAGTGCAGGAAGAAAGCGTAAGGCAAAATGCGGCCTTGTCGACCGGTGTTCTGATCTCTTCGAGCTTTTGGACAGGAGCGTCCGCGTCGCCACCATGGTCGGATCGCGAACTGGCGCCGATGGCGGTAGACTGGCAACGGCTGTGATTGCACGGCGGACCACCGCAGGGCTGGTCACAGTGTGACGAACGAAAGCCTCGCCCGATGTGCGGCGTCGGCACAACAGACGTTACGGGCGGAGTGCCGATCCAGGCATTGCGGTCGCGCTCCCGCCAAGGTCGTCCTAATCGGACAGCATCCCGGCGGCCCTCATGCTGAAGGCGTTCCGTTCTTGTCCAAAGCCGACAATAATATGATCGTGGACGGTGATCTCCATCACCTTGCAGGCCGCGACGATCTTCCGGGTCATCTCGATATCGGCCTGGCTCGGAAGCGGATCTCCGGAAGGGTGGTTGTGGCACAGGATGATCGCGGAGGCGTCGAGCACAAGGGCGGCACGAACAACCTCACCGACGTAGACCGGCACGTGGTCGATGCTGCCACGGGTCATGATCCTGTCGCGGATCAGCCTGTTCTTGCGATCGAGCAGCAGCACGCGAAACACCTCGACCCGTTCTTGAATGGCGTTGAGGGCGAGATAGTCGGTCAGCATGCGCCATGACTGCAGGGCATCGGTCGTGCGGACGTGCCGGCGCAGGATCGCCCGGGCGGCATCGACGGTCGAAACTTCCGCTTCCGAGAACTCCGTCACAGGGCG
>JBKDZY010000550.1:0-3912 GCA_047971765.1 Hyphomicrobiaceae bacterium
GCGCGGCAGCCAGCGCAGCCGCATAATCGCTGACATCTCCGAACGGCGAGCGCGGCACAGGCTGGGCTGGGACAGGAGGCGCGACCAACGGCGTCAATCCCGCGTGTGGGTCCACCAGCGCACCGCGATCCGGAGAGGAGTTGTCGTCGATGTTCGATAGCCGGGGCTGGGCATTTGACGCCACCACTAGCTCCGGGCGCTGGGCTGCATCTCCAGGCCAGGTCAATTCCGCGAAAGCATCAATTGCCGGTACGGAAACGGTGACGGGTGTCCCTGGGCGCAACGCCGGAGAGGCTGCCACATCGGGGCCGAGCAGCAGGTCGACACCATCGCGCGTGATGAACTGCTTTGCAGGCTTCAGGTCGCCCGATGGCCAGCCAACGGGAAGGCTTGCGTTGTGATCGCGTTGGGACGGTGAGATGCGATAGATCGTGCCGGGAGGCAGCAGCGCGACACCGGTGAGCCGGATGACCAGGGCCCGCCCGTTATCGTGGTCATGAAGAATGCTGATGCTCACGTCTGACATAACACTATCCCGAGACATGACGCGGCCACGTTCTGCCGGAGGCGTAGGACTGTCGCGATGGTGACGCCTGGCCTGGACCTGGCCATTCATGCCGGCCCATGGCGCACGAGGATGGGATGACGAGGTTTAAGCGGATCAACATTCGCAACTAGCCCCAAAAGGTTGCAGCCGGCAGAGACCCTGCCGTTCACACAACATCTGTTGCCCCAGTACACTTGACGTTTGCCATGACCCGCCACAGGGGAGACGTCCGCTCCGCTGGCCGATGATGGCGCCTTTTTTGATCCCGCTAATTTTAATTATGGCTTGGTCAGTGATGGCGCAACGAAGAAGTGCCCGTCAGGGCATCATGAAATGCAGAATTGGCAAATTTTTGAACCAAACCGGGAGGATTCATATGCTCAAAATAGAAAAAAGACTGCAAACGGAAATGCATCCCGATAAATGGGGCGTCGCCTCGAAAGTCTGCAGAACGGTTTGAATGCGGCGCATGCCTAAGCGTCTGCGAACGCAGCACGTTTGCGCGAGCAGGCCCTCGCGGACAAGCTCGTCGAACACATCGCAAGCGCAGGTGTGACATCGGTTGGAAATGCGCGGGTGCCGCAATTGATGCGCGGCAAAAGCATCGTTTATTGCTCGTCAAGATTGTGCATCACGTCGCTGTCAATACTCACCGGTCATTGTAAGCTACGCGGTCTCAATTCCATCCTGGGCAAAAGCCCCGGGAGCGCGCCAGGAGCACCGCCATGCCGAAGTTTGCCGCCAACTTGTCCTTCATGTTCACCGAAGTCCCGTTTGCCGATCGCTTCGAGGCGGCAGCGAAGGCCGGCTTCAAGGCGGTCGAGTTTCTCAACCCGTTCGAGCTGGCGAAAGACGACCTCGTTGCGCGTTTGCGCGGCAATGGCTTGACACAGGCGCTGTTCAACATGGCGCACGGTGATTTCTCGAAAGGCGAGCGCGGCATGTCCGCCATACCCGGACGCGAAACCGAGTTCGCGAAGGCCGTCGAGGCAGCGCTCGAATACGCAGAGGCGACCGGGTGCAAGCGACTGTTCGCCATGGCCGGGGTCCGCCATCACGGCGCCAATCGCGCAACCTACGTCAAGAACCTGAAGACGGCGGCACGGATGCTGGCGGACTCGGGGATCGACGTCATCATCGAGCCGATCAACACGCGCGACATTCCCGGATATTTCCTCAACACCACCGGCGAAGCGCGGTCGATCATCCATGAGGTGGCCGAACCCAACATTGGCCTGCAGTTCGACCTCTACCACCGCCAGATCATGGAAGGCGATGTCGCAACGGCAATCGCGGAGTTCGGGTCGCTCGCTCGCCACTATCAGATTGCGTCGCCGCCCGACCGCGGCGAGCCCGACGAAGGCGAGATGAACTATCGCTATCTCTTCAAATGCATCGACGAGACCGGTTTCGATGGCTGGGTGGGCTGCGAGTACAAGCCGCGCAGGGGAACCGTCGAGGGGCTGGCCTGGGTGGAGAAACTCGGCGTCAGCCTCGGCTGAGGCGGTTCCGGCCTGGCTGGTAGCAGACACGGGCGCGCACGCCGGCAATGGCGTCGCTCCCGTCAGGGACCGTCAAGCCCACGCCGAACGGCCCGCCACGGGAAGCGCACGCTTGCAGGGCCTCGCCCGTGCATGATCTAAAGTCGGAAAACCTTATCTCGTCGCAGGAGCAAAGCCCAATGAAGATCCTGATCCTCGGTGGCGCCGGCATGGTCGGCCGCAAGTTGGCGGAGCGGTTGGCGCGTGACGGTCGTCTGGGCGATAGCGAAATCAGTAGTCTCACATTGTATGATGTGGTCCAGCCGGCGAAGCCTCCGGGCGCCGCATTTCCGGTTGAACTGCTGACGGGTGATCTGCCGGCACCGGGGCAGGCGGAGAAACTGGTCGCAGGCAAGCCCGATGTGATCTTCCATCTGGCTGCCATCGTGTCCGGCGAGGCGGAACAGGACTTCGACAAGGGCTACCGTATCAACCTGCACGGCACCATGCTGCTGCTGGAAGCGATCCGAAAAGCCTGCGAGGGCGCTGCGAAGTTGCCGCGGGTGATCTTCACCTCCTCCATCGCCGTGTTCGGAGCGCCCTTTCCGGAGAAGATCCCGGACGATTTTATCCACACGCCGCTCACCAGCTACGGCACACAGAAATCCATCGGGGAGCTGCTGATCGCCGACTATACCCGCAAGGGCATGTTGGATGGCGTCGGCATCCGCCTGCCCACCATCTGCATTCGGCCAGGCAAACCCAACAAGGCCGCCTCGGGGTTCTTCTCGAACATCATGCGCGAACCGCTGGCAGGCCAGGAGGCCGTGCTTCCCGTTTCCGACACGGTGATGCACTGGCATGCGAGCCCGCGCGCCGCGGTCGGCTTCCTGCTGCATGCGGCAACCATCGACGGCGATAAACTTGGTGCGCGGCGCAACCTGTCCATGCCGGGCATTGCGATCACCGTGGGTGGCCAGATCGACGCCTTGCGCAAGGTGGCGGGGGAAAAGGTCGTGGCCCGCATCCGGCGTGAACCCGATCCGTTCGTGGAGACCATTGTTGCCGGCTGGCCCCGGAATTTCGACACCCGCCGGGCCATCGGCCTGGGCTTCGTGGCCGACAACAGCTTCGAGGACATCATCCGGGTTCACATCGAGGATGAACTCGGCGGCACGATCGCCTGAAGGGACAGCAACAGCGCAGCCGCCACCCCGGCGGGCGGAAGGACAACAGGGATTGACGAGCATGAGTGACAAGAAAAAGCCGGTGATGCTCCTGTGGGTCAACGACCCGTCAGCGTTCCAGGCCGCACTGGAGAAGGTTGGCGTTGCCGACCGCTTCGACATCCAGCACGTCAAGCCCGGTGGCGTTGCCACAGAGGAGCAGATGGCTGGGGTCGAGGTGCTGTTATCCTTTGGTGTGCCGCCGGGCGCGTTGAAGGAGATGCCTCGTCTCAAGTGGCTCCAGTCCATGACGGCCGGCGTCGACAACTGGCTTGCGCGGCCGGATCTGAAGCCCGATCTGCCGTTGACGGCCGCGCGCGGAACACACCGCCGCCAGATGCCCGAGAACATTCTCGGTGCCCTCTTTCATGTGACGAAGCACTACCACACTATCGCGCTCAATCAGGCAAAGTCGGAATGGGTCCAGTCCTCATCGGTGACCTTGGCGGGCAAGACCCTGGGCATCCTGGGCCTGGGTGCCATCGGCGCGGAACTGGCCCGCAAGGCTGCCGCTCTCGATATGCGTGTCATCGGGACCAGACGGACGGCAGGCCCGGTTCCCCACGTGGAGCAGGTCCTGGGCACGGAGGGAACCGAAGAGGTCCTGCGGCAGAGCGATTTCGTGGTGGTGCTGCTGCCGGTGACGCCTGCAACCGAG
>JBKDZY010000551.1:0-5742 GCA_047971765.1 Hyphomicrobiaceae bacterium
GTTAGGGCAGTGGCAGGATTTGACATGGTGTTTCTCCTTTCGATTTGCATGTCACGGGAAGGGAACAACGCTCATTCTTCGCGGTGCCAACTCAGTCTTGTGATCGCTCGCTGGCAGGCGAACTCGAGGACGAAGCCAATGATGCCGATGATCAGGACGGTCGCCGCGAGGCGATCGTATTCAAGCGTGTCGCGCGCATCGTTGATCGAGTAGCCGAGACCCGAAGTCACTCCGAGATATTCAGCCGGAACGAGAACGATCCAGGCAACGCCGAGGGCAAGCCGGATGCCGGTCAGGATGTCCTGCGAAATTGCGGGCAGGATGATCGTGAA
Organism: Hyphomicrobiaceae bacterium; assembly: GCA_047971765.1. GTDB lineage: Bacteria > Pseudomonadota > Alphaproteobacteria > Rhizobiales > Hyphomicrobiaceae. The sequence continues at coordinate 333 of JBKDZY010000551.1, forward strand.
GAGCATGTGCCAGGGCCGGGCACCGAGGTTGCGCGCGACCTTGAACCAGTCGGGATCGACCCTGCGGAGGCCGGCTGCGGTCGAGAACAGGATGGGCCAGATGGCGGCGACCGCGATCAGGAACATGATGGCGCCATCCCACGTCGCAAAGGCCATCACGGCAATCGGCATCCACGACAACGGCGAAATCATGCGCATGAACTGGAACGGGATGTTCGTGACCTCGCGCAGGACGGGGACGCGACCAACCGCAATTCCGACCGGAACGCCGAGTGCGGCGGCTATGGCAAGACCTCCAAGGACGCGCTCGAGACTAGGGAGCGACATGGAGACCGCTTCGCCACTCGTCACCATCTGCCAGAACCGCTCCAGGGCCGGTGCAGGTGCAAAATCGGAAAACGCCATAATCGACGGATCATTGGAGATGATGACTCCGCCGAGCCACCAGAAACCCAGAAGGATCGCCATGCCGACAACCGCGTAGCCGCAGCTTTTCGCCCCTTTCACGTGGCGGGAGCGGTCCCCCCCGGATGCGGTCGCGAACGTACCTTGCTCGATGGTGAGATCTGCGCTCATAGCTCGAGCACCTCTCTCCGGCTGAATGGATCAGCCGCATTGACACTCGGGTCCTTCTGCCATTCGGGATACTTCTCGAGCGCGTTCCTGACATAGTCGTAGTTGACCAGATCCTTGGCGACGAACGCCGGGTCGAGCCCCTTGAGGAAGGTGGTGTCGCCACCGACGACAGTCTTGTTCATTTCCCCGACGATCAATTCGGTCGCCGAGGGATAAGGCCAGGGCTGGAAGTCGATGCGCCCGTTGCCCCATTCGCCTGCATGCTTGATGGCACCGGTTTCCAGATAGGCCTTGTCATCGGCGTAGTCCGTCATGGCTTTCACGACGACTTTTGCAGGCATCGGGAGATAACCTTCGCCGTCCTTGGACATGAGGCGGGCAACCTCCGCCTTGTTCTGCGAGGCATAGATCTGCGCCTTGACGACGGCATTCATGACCTTCTGGGTCCATTCCTGCTTTTCGGTCGTCGTCTTCTCGTGCATGCAGATCACGCAGCACGGATGGTTCTTCCAGATGTCGCCCGTGAAGCGCAGCATGCGGGCGCCGGCCTTCAGTTCTCCGAGTGCATTGAAGGGCTCCGCCACGATGTAGGCGTCGATTTTCCGGGATGCGAGAGCAGGCGGCATCTCCGGCGGTGGCAGGATCTGCAGGTTGCATTCATTGGCGCCAACCGCCTCGCCTTCGCCCTTGATCACCGGCTTGATGCCCGACTGGCGCAAGGCGTACTGCAGGACGATGTTGTGCATCGAATACCAGAACGGCACCGCCACCTGCTTGCCGCCGAGCTGCTTGAAATCCTTGATGCCCGTATGGCCGCTGACGACCAGCCCGGAACCGTTGGTATGCGCCCATGCCATCAGTTTCACGGGGATCTTGTTGTTGTATCGCATCCAGACCGGGATCGGCTTCAGGAAGTGCACAAGATTGAATTTTCCGGCAACAAAGCCCTCGACCAGTGGAGACCAGCCGCGGATCAGTGTCGGGCGTGCCGCCTTCAACCCTTCTTCCTTGAAAAAGCCCATGCCATGGGCAACCAGTAGCGCCGTCGCATCGGTGATCGGCAAATAGCCGATGCGGACAACGTCATCCGAGGTTGCGGAAAAAGCCGGCGAACTCATCGCGCCGACAAGAGGACCAAGCGCCGCCATCAGGCCGCCTGCAGCAAACATGTCGAGTGTCTGGCGCCGCGTGAAATCAGCCGAAAAATAATCGTCGTCCCAATCGGTGCCTGCAGAATTATGGTTCCGACTTTTGCTCATCTGAGTTTCCTTTCGGGCTGGAAGGATTACCGGCTCACCGCACGATCCACCGTTGGGCGAACCGACTGCGCGGCATTGCCGGCCGAAACGGTGGGGGTATCTGTTTCATGGAGATCGCGACCTGCCGCCTTCTCGTAGGCCTTTGTCAGCCTGGCGCGGGCCGAGGCATATTCAGGTGTTCGCAGGTCATCGCGGTTGGCGAGATCAATCGGCACGATCTCACTCACTTCGCCAGGATTTGCGCGCAGTACGACGGCACGCTCAGCCATGATGATCGCCTCGGGCAGATCATGCGTGACAAGAACCACAGTGATGTCGAGGTCCTTGGCAATGCGCCGCACATCGCGCTGGAGACTGCCGCGCGTGAAGGCATCGAGCGCAGAAAACGGCTCATCCAGGAAAAGAATTTCGGGTTGCGGCGCGAGCGAGCGGGCCAGCGCCACGCGCTGCTGCTGGCCGCCGGACAGGTCCTGGACATTTCGGTCCGCGTATTCGGAGAGCTCGACGAGCTTCAGGAGATCGGGAACGCGCGTTGCGATTTCGGCAGACCGACCGGAAAACTTGAGCCCCAACGCAACATTCTGGGCAACCGTCATCCAGGGATACAGGGACGGCCGCTGGAACATCATCACCCACTTTGGCGAGGGTTGCGTGATGGGCCTGCCATCGATCCAGACTTCGCCCGCTGTCGGTCGGATCAATCCAGACATGATGTGCAGCAAGGTGGACTTCCCGCATCCCGACCGTCCGACGAGCGCAACCGTCTCGCCAGGCTCTACTTCCAGGTTGATGCCGGACAGGGCCTTCTGGTGCCCGCTTCTGTAGGTATGAGAGATGTTCTCGACGGCGAGATGGGCACTGGACATTCAAATTCCCCCGCGAAGGAAACAAACTGGTCTGTCCACCAATAGCAAGCGCCGTGCCAGTCTGGGACATGGCATGAAAAATCATTCAAAACAGAAGGATAAATCGCCTCAACGTGAAACGTTATCGACGGAACAAGTCCAAAACAGCGATGGAAATGACTCCACACTCGGCAGGAAAGACTGAGTTTTTAAGCACGGTGCACTCGGGGTTCACCGCTGCCTCCGGCCGTTTGCAATTGATCGGATGACCGCAAATTTGTAAGGATCGGAACCGAACGGTCTGTCTTTACGGGGTCATATCCATGAGTGACGCCAAACAAGCCTCGGCGGTGAATATCCCGCATCACCCGGGCGCTGCGCGAGAGCGGCTCCTGCTGGCTGCGTGCGATCTCTTCTGCCGCTATGGGATCAACGCCACCGGCGTCGACAGCATCGTCGCTGCAGCTGGCACCGCCAAGACGACCCTCTACAAGGCTTTCGGCTCCAAAGAGGGGCTGGTCGAAGCCGTGCTGGAGCACGAGGGCCAGTCATGGCGCGACTGGTTCGCCGATGAAATCGACCGGTTCGAAGGCACACCGGCCGAAAAACTCATCCATGTCTTCACAGTCCTGCGGAAATGGTTCGAGGAAGACAGTTTCTATGGATGCCCCTTCATCAACGCCGTCGGCGAACACGACAAGGAAGACGACAAACTCCGCCTACTCACCATGAAGCACAAGAAAATCGTGCTCGGCAAAATCGAGGAAGTTGCCAGTCGTGTGCGCCCGGAAAATCCCGAAGGGCTGACGCACGAGCTTTCCCTGTTGATCGATGGCGCAATCGTCGCGGCACTGATCACAAGGGATCCGAGCGTCGCGGATCATGCCCGCAATGCTGCAGCGCGCCTGGTCCGGTAGCTCGAAACGCGCGATGTCCGTCCGTCGTCGCGCTCAGGCCTCCACCGATATCCGCCAGCGGGCGTTCTCCAGTTCGTCGATGCCGAACTTCAACGGCAGGAACTTCTCGATCACCGCGATGTTTGTCCGTGTGTGCAACTGGGGCGTCACGGTGACAAATGCTCCCGCACCGGCAAGCGCCATCGGCAACAACAACTGATCGGCAAGGTGCGGGCCGACCGGTACCCCTGCCACGGCATGATCCCTGACCTCGCCAACCACGCCTTGCGCAAGCGCCTCGGCTGATAGACCACGTGCGCCGAAGCCGGTGAACTGCTCGGTTACACCATCACGCTCGATTTCGACGGCAAGCACGTTGCCAGGTCCATCCGCCTGGACCGTCCGTGGATCCGTCGTATCGCTGGTCCAGTTGAGAAGCGCCCGCGCAGTCTCGACCTCGCGCCTCGCGACATCGAAGGGAATGTTGGCGACCAGAGCGAGGATCCGCCGCCGACGCAAGACGCCGGCGCTCTCCAGCGTGATCTGCCGCAGCCGGCCCGACGGCTCGATAGCCGCGACCCAGCGGCCGCCTCCGGCCGGATAGAAGCCGTAGCGCTCGAACGCCAGATCAAGCCTTGCCCCCATGCGTTTGAGCAAGGGCACGAAAACGCGAGCGAGATAGTCGAACGTCGGCGCGAACGGATTGTGCGTCCCCCCGGAGAATGTCACACGCGAGGACCTTTCCGCCGCAAGCAGAGGCAGAACGACCGTCTGGAAGACAAGCGTCGACGACCCGGCGCTGGCGACCTTGAAATCATAGGTGCCGCCTTGGATCTCTTGCGGCGCGAACGCAAGCGTGCGTGCGCCCAGCGCCGCACCTTCGACGGCGGCGTTGGAAATTCGTGCCGCAGCCTGCACACACGCCAGATGCTGGCGCAAGAGTCCTGGCTTGGCGCGGCCTGCGCGAATATTCTCGATCCGGACCGGCATCCCTGACAACATGGAAAGCGTGAGCGAGGTGCGGAGCACCTGCCCTCCGCCCTCCCCCTGTGAACCGTCGATGGTCAACATTGCAGATGTCTCCTTGCCACCCCGGCTTCGCTGAAAGTCGCAATGCGCCGTTCAGCAATCTTGCCACGCCTTACCCCTTGACGCAGACCACCTGCCGAAGCGTGTGCACGATTTCGACGAGGGCGGACTGTGCAGCCATGACCGCGTCGATGTCCTTGTAGGCCCTGGGCGTCTCGTCGATCACGTCGGCGTCCTTGCGGCATTCGATGCCGGCGGTGTCGCGAGCGTGATCCTCGAGTGTAAACCGCTTCTTGGCCTGCGTGCGCGACATGGCACGGCCTGCACCATGAGAACATGAGCAGAAGCTTTCCACATTGCCCTTGCCACGAACGATGAACGACCTTGCGCCCATCGAACCCGGAATGATGCCCATCACCCCCTCGGCCGCACACACCGCCCCCTTGCGCGTAACCAGCACCTCCTCACCGAAGTGCGTTTCCCGCGCCGTATAGTTGTGGTGACAATTGACCGCCTGCTTGCCGATCTGAAACGGCGGAAGGTGGTCACGCAGCACGCCCAGCACGTTGGACATCATCGCCTGGCGGTTCTCCCATGCATACTCCTGGGCCCAGGTGAGCGCTTCCCAGTAGTCGTCGAAGTGCTCGGTGCCTTCGGACAGATACGCAAGGTCGCGGTCGGACAGGTTGATGAAGTGTCTACGCATGTCCTGACGCGCCAGTTCGATAAAGTAGCGGCCGATCTGATTGCCCGGTCCACGCGAACCCGAGTGCAGCATCACCCACACCGCATCGTTCTCGTCGAG
>JBKDZY010000552.1:0-2310 GCA_047971765.1 Hyphomicrobiaceae bacterium
GCTTGCCGAGACAATGGCGGTCGGCGTGCAGTCGTCGAGCCGGGTGGCCAGTTCATGCGCGGCAAAGCCGCCAAAAACGACCGAGTGGATGGCGCCGATCCGCGCGCACGCCAGCATGGCGATCACCGCTTCGGGGACCATGGGCATGTAGATGATGACCCGGTCGCCCTTCTTGACGCCGAGATCCTGCAGAACCGCCCCGAATGTGGAAACCTCGTGCGTGAGCTGTTCGTAGGTGTAGGACTTGGTCTGGTTGGTCACCGGGCTGTCGTAGATCAGGGCGTTCTGCTGTCCCCGTCCACGCTCCACATGCCGGTCGAGGCAATTGTAGGCCGTGTTGCACTCCGCACCTGTGAACCAGCGCCCGTATTGTCCGGCTTCGGGATCGAACACCTTGTCCCATGGTTTGAACCAGTCGATTTCACGCGCCGCTTCGCCCCAGAATGCCTCCGGGTCCTTCTTCCAGGCGGCGTAGACGTCGTGGTAGCGGCTCATGCCTTTGGTCCTTCCTCTCAAATGCTGGTGTCCCGTGCATTGCGTGCCGGATGATCCCCGGGATGTCGCGGAACAGCGCGTCGTTGTTCTCTCGTCTTGATGTTATCGCCATTGCAGGGCCTGTATCGCAAGCCCTACGGAGCAGGGACGGGCCTCAATGCGGTAGAATGGAGTCGGTCGAGACCGGCGGGGGCGTGTCGGCATGGGGACCGTCGGCGACTGGTGCGCGCATCGTTGGTCATGTCAGCCAAGCCGCAGATGGTCGAGATTGGCGACAAATGCAGCCTCGTCGTCCAGGCAACGCAGATCGAGCAGCAGGGCCCCTTTTTCGATCCGCCCGATGACCGGGAGCGGCAGGGCGCGAAATGCAGCCGCGATCTGCCCTGCGTCCTCCGCAGCGTTGCCGGCCGCCCGTGAAATGGCAAGGCCGACACTGTCGATGGTTTCCAGCGGCAGGGAGCCCGAGCCGATCTGGCTTTCGCACGCGCGGATGTCCACCGCAAAACCGCCGCCAACCGCGCTTCTGATCGGTTGCAGCAGGCGTTCTGCGATCATGTTGAGGTCGGCAGGTGTGCGCGTGAGCATGGCGAGCGTCGGTAGTGTTTCCGGCAGTCGGTCTGGATCGCGGTAGAGCCGCAGCGTCGCTTCCAGCGCCGCCAGCCGCACCTTGTCGAGCCGCATGGCCCGCTTCATGGGGTTCCGGGCGCACTGCTGCACCAGATCGCGTCGCCCGACGATGAAACCGGCTTGCGCGCCGCCAAGCAATTTGTCGCCCGAGAACGTCACGATGTCGGCCCCATCGCGGATGGCGTCGGCCACCGTGCGTTCGCGCTTCAACCCCCATCGCGAGAGGTCGGCGAGCGTGCCCGATCCAAGGTCGTCGACGAACGGAACGCCGTGTGCGCGGCCAAGCTGCGCCAGCGCGGCCGGCTCCACTTCGGAGGTGAACCCCTGGATGAGATAGTTCGAGGTGTGCACCTTGAGCAGCAGGCCCGTCTCCGGCCCCAGGGCAGCCTGGTAGTCCCTGAGATGGGTTCGATTGGTGGTGCCGACCTCCACCAGCCGGGTGCCGGCACGCGCCATGATGTCCGGCATGCGGAATGATCCGCCGATCTCGATCAGTGCGCCACGGGACACGATGCTCTCGCGCCCGTCTCCAAGGGCGTTCAGCACCCGCATCACGGCGGCGGCGTGGTTGTTGACCGCAATGGCATCCTCGGCCCCCGTCAGTTCCTTCAGAAGAGGACGGATGGCGTTGTCCCGCTCGCCCCGGCCGCCACTGTCCACATCGAATTCCATGGCAGCGGGATAGCGCATGGCAGAGACCGCTGCGGTGATGGCGGCCTCGGGCAGGTTGGCGCGCCCGAGGTTGGTGTGCAGGACGGTTCCGGTGAGGTTGAAGACCCGGCGCAGACGCGGTGCGGCCAGGGCGTCCAGGCTTTCCGCCGCGCGCAAGGCCACCGCTTGGGCTGCCTCGGACCGGGCGAGCACCTTGCTGCCGCCGCCGAAGACCGCCTTGCGATACCGGTCCAGCTCGGTCCTGACAGCCCCAACCGTCGCCGGCCGGCCATGGTGTGCCATGGCAGCCTCGACCGCCGGAATGCGCAGGATTTCATCGACGGAAGGAAGCTGCGGGCGGGAGTCGGTCATGGATGGCAACGGCTCATGATGGAGATCGAGAAGGCGAAGGGGCCAGCACTTGGAGATGACTTTGCCAGCCTTGATAGCACGCCCGTTTGCCGGCAGGGGCGGGCAAATGCGTATCAGCCTTTCCGCCGATTGAGGCCAAGCCCGGCATAGGGGGGGGCAAGCGGA
>JBKDZY010000553.1:0-2517 GCA_047971765.1 Hyphomicrobiaceae bacterium
CGCGCTTCAACTCGGTCTATGACGAATATGTCAAGGCGCCCGAGGTGACGCGGCGCCGGATGTATCTGGAAACCATGGAAAGGGTTCTGGGCAGCGTGAACAAGGTCATTCTGGACGGCGAAGGCGGCGGTCAGGGCGTGGTGCCCTATCTGCCCCTGGATCAGTTGCGACCGGGGGCCGCTACGGCCCCGCGCAGCGCCAGCGAAGGGGGGACGAACTGATGAAACGTTTCCTTTCGACGCTGGCCCTGCCGGCTCTGGTGGTGATCGCCGTGCTGATCTTCAGCTCGATCTATATCGTCGATGTGCGTGAACGCGCGCTGGTGCTGCGCTTTCGCGAGGTCGTGACGGTGCGCGAAAATCCGGGCCTGGGCATCAAGGTGCCGCTGCTGGATTCGGTGGTCAAATACGATGCCCGCATCCTTGGCCTGCCGACCAGCACCATGGAGGTGACGCCCTTGGACGATCGCCGCCTGATGGTCGATGCCTTTGCCCGCTGGCAGGTGACCGATGCGCAGCGCGTCTATCAGGCGACGCAGGGCCTGGGCCTGCCGCGCGTGCAGGAACGGCTGGATTCGATCATCAACAGCGCCATCCGTCAGGTGCTGGGTTCGGTCCCCTCGACCACGGTGCTGTCCGATGACCGCACGCCGCTGATGAACCGCATCCGCGACCTGGCCCGGTCCGAGGCCGAGGATCTGGGCGTGCGCGTCATCGACGTGCGCCTGACCCGGACCGACCTGCCCGAGCAGAACCTGACCGCGACCTATGCAAGGATGCGGGCCGAGCGCGAGCGTGAGGCCGCAGACGAGATCGCCCGCGGTGGCGAGGCGGCGCAGCGTGTGCGTGCCGCCGCCGACCGCACCGTGGTCGAACTGACCTCCGAGGCGCGCAAGAAGGCCGAGGTGGTGCGCGGTGAGGCGGACGCCCGCCGCAACGCGATCTATGCCGATGCCTTTGGCCGCGACCCCGAGTTCTTTGCCTTTACCCGGTCGATGACCTCGTATGAGCGGTCCTTGCGCGGGGAAAACAGCTCGCTGGTGATCCAGCCCGAGGGCGAGTTCTTCGACTATCTGCGCAGCGATGGCGCGGACAAGGCCAGCCCGGCGCCCGCGCCGCGCCCGGCAAGCGATGAACAGACCTCGCTGGCGGATGATGCCCCGGAGGCGGTCACAGAGGCTGCGACGGGTGTTGCCGATGAGGCCGTCTCACCGACCGAAACCAACCGCGAGGGCCAACCCCTGGGCGCTGCCGCCGGTGTGACGCTGACGCCGATGCCGGAATCGCTGGCCAGCCCGCCGCAGGAGGAAAGCGTTCCGGTGCCGTCGCAATAGGGCATAGGCAAGGGATCAGAGGCCGGGCGCATGTCGTCCGGCCTTTTTCTTTGGTTGTGGTGTCAGGCTGCGCCGGTAAGGATACGGGACGCTTCGGACTTCCGGCGTGGTGCCAATCTGTAGCTGCTCTGGGGGAACTGCCGGTTCGCTGTTAAGCTTCACAACCAGAGAAGCATACACTTGCAACTTTTAGTTCTGACCGAGGCTAGCCAATTTTCTTAGTAGTGCAAAAGCCGACTTGAATTAAACGTGACAGTAAAACCCCAACAGATCAAAGACCGCGCACGGACAATGAAAGCGCGCTTGCAATATTTTGAAGAGTTGGCGGCTCGACAAAGCGGCACCCTCAAGCGTCACGAGACCTGGCGGCATGAGTATGCTTCCTTCCCCTACTTGCTTGGCGCGCCCGATGACCGGCTTGGCTCACGTTTCAAGGATGTGTTCATCAACCAGACCGAATTGAACTCGGACGCCAAGATCGGGCTGCTCCCGATCGGAGAAGAACACAGCTTCATGCCAAAGTTCACCCATCTCTTAGAAGAATATGGTCTGAGGACGGGCGGCCTCCCGCCACCAGAGGTGATGGCCGCCGCAACGGCACCTACTGCCAAATATTTCGAGAACGGAGAGCCGATTGCTACGAAGATATTTCGGGGATACGTAGCCCCAACCACGCCATTCACGGTCAAATACGGTCGTCGCGAATTTCTAGAGCCGATGTTGTCCACGGGCCGTCTGCGGATCTGTCCCGCCTCATATTACAACGACGCCTCTCACAATGCCGCGGTAAAAGACGATGAAATCCACCGTACCTTCTTCATTCCCACCTTCCGCGAATGCCTCAAGGGCATTCATCATACGGTGTTTCAAGGGCATCGTATCGAGTACGGAGACGACGATATCGTTCTGCCGGTCGAGGCACCGGATTATTTTCTCCTAAGCCTTTGCGATAGCATTTATTATCGTATGCCCACCGATTTCGACGCGGATGCCGCTCTAATCATCCGTGAGCCGGTCAAGTTTGCACAGCGCGTTATTTCAGCCTTTCTCGCGCGTTATCCCGACTGGAAGCCCCACTACGGCCCTGTGACCTACTACGATCCATATCGCGACTTTACCAAGATGCGGGTTCACCAGATGTCGAAGCACTTCGGATATGCCTACCAACGCGAGGTGAGGATCGC
>JBKDZY010000554.1:0-1595 GCA_047971765.1 Hyphomicrobiaceae bacterium
CCGCTTCGTGACGCAGAAAGCCTTTGCCATGGGTTTCCGACCGATCGTGGTCATCAACAAGATCGACCGCCCCGGCGCTCGTCCGCACTGGGTTCTGGATCGCACCTTCGACCTGTTCGACCGACTCGGTGCCACCGACGAACAACTGGATTTCCCGGTGATCTACGCCTCGGCACTGCAAGGCTACGCGGGACTGGATGAAGATGTGCGTTCCGGCAGCATGGACCCGTTGTTCGAAACCATCGTCGCCCATGTGCCACCACCGGCGGTGGACCCGGAAGGACCGTTTCAGTTGCAGGTCAGTTCGCTGGACTACAACAGCTATGTCGGCGTCATCGGCATCGGCCGCATCCGGCGGGGCAAGGTCAAGACCAATACCCCGGCGGCCATCCTCGATCGGGATGGCAATCGCCGCAATGGCCGGGTACTGCAAATCCTTGGCTTTCAGGGTCTGGAACGGATCGAATTCCCCGAGGCGTCCGCCGGCGACATCATCGCCTTCACCGGTATCGATAGTCTGGGCATTTCCGATGTGATCTGCGATCCCAATACCGTCGAACCGTTGCCACCGCTCAAAGTCGATGAGCCGACCATGAGCATGACCTTCCAGGTCAACACCTCCCCCTTCGCCGGTCGCGAGGGCAAGTACGTCACCAGCCGGCAACTGCGCGAACGGCTGCACCGGGAGCTGATCCACAACGTGGCGCTGCGGATCGAGGACAGCGACGACCCGGACAAGTTCAAGGTTTCCGGGCGTGGCGAGTTGCACCTGTCGATCCTGATCGAAAACATGCGCCGCGAGGGCTACGAACTGGCCGTCTCCCGCCCGGAAGTGATCCTGCGCGAGATCGACGGTGAACTGTGCGAGCCTTATGAACAGCTCACGGTGGATGTGGAAGAACAGCATCAGGGCACGATCATGGAAAAGCTGGGCGAACGACGTGGCGAACTGCTCGACATGCAGCCCGACGGCAAGGGCCGGGTCCGGCTCGACTATCTGATTCCGGCGCGTGGCCTGATCGGCTTTCAGACCGAATTCCTGACCGCCACTTCCGGCACCGGCCTGCTCTACCATGTGTTCGACCGCTACGGCCCACGCAAAAAAGGTACCATCGGTGCGCGGAACAATGGAGTCCTGATCGCCAATGCCACCGGCAAGGCGCTGGCCTATGCCCTGTTCAATCTTCAGGAACGTGGACGGATGATGGTGGGTCCCAGCGACGAGATCTACGAAGGCATGGTCGTCGGCATTCATGCCCGCGACAACGATCTGGTGGTCAACCCGCTCAAGGCCAAGCAACTGACCAATATCCGCGCCGCCGGCTCGGATGAAAACATCCTGTTGACCCCACCGGTGCGCATGAGCCTGGAACAGGCACTGGAATTCATCGACGACGACGAATTGGTCGAAATCACGCCGAAATCCATCCGTGTCCGCAAGAAGCTGCTGCTGGAACACGAACGCAAGCGGGCGACGCGCCGGGAAGGTAGCTGAGTTTTTTCTGGATAAACGCCGGATTCCTCCCTTCAAACATGGCGAATCTCTCCTATAGTGATAAGCGGTCGTTCGAGACACATATGAATCTTCTTCCTTA
>JBKDZY010000555.1:0-10529 GCA_047971765.1 Hyphomicrobiaceae bacterium
GATATGGATCAACGCAGCTCGGGATGGACTGAATCCAGGCAATGTTGCTATGCATAAATGACTAGGTTTCATCTGCTTTGCGCATAATTCAGGCATGTGATTAAAAAACGAATTGCTATAAGATAGCTTTGGTTGTGAGCTGGCTGTTTGTTCGGCAACGGATTAAAACTCGTGACAAGCAGCCTCAAAGCGCGGCATTAATGCTGTCGGCTCGGGTTTGGACAGGAACGTTGGAAAGCAGTTCTCGGAAGATTGGGTGCCTGTGGGGTCGACAGTTGCCGGGTCGAACCAACTACGGTGTGCCTCGCGAATATGGAAAGTGGCCGAGCTCGGCACTGCGAGCCGTGAGAGGACTTGAAGTAGAGAGTCCGGAACAAAATATGGAATAGAAAATGGCCGGGGAACGACCGCAAAGCCTACAAGATACCTTTCTCAATCACGTCCGCAAGAACAAGGTACCGTTGACAATCTTCCTCATCAACGGCGTGAAGCTGCAAGGCATCGTGACTTGGTTCGATAACTTCTGCGTCCTGTTGCGAAGGGACGGTCATTCGCAATTGGTCTACAAGCACGCCATATCCACGATCATGCCGGGTGGCCCGGTACATCTGATGGATAACGAAGCGGGCGAAAACCAGGGCTAGAGAGACGGCCATTAGCGACGAACACCAGGATGGACGCAAGACGAGACGGCAGGGTGGTGTGGATCGCCGCCCGCCGTTGACGCGCGCGCTCGTGATCGTCCCCGTGTTGCCACGTGGGGCCCGCGCCGTGGACGGGGTGACCCAGCACAGTCCCCACGACCGGTTGGACGAAACCGTCGGTCTGGCGCAGGCCATTGACCTTGATGTTGCCGACGGTCTGGTGATCAATGTGGTCAGCCCGAGGCCCGGCACGCTGCTTGGACCCGGCAAGGTCGATGAGCTGGCGCACGAAATTCACGAGCGCGACGTCGGCCTGGTGATCGTCGATCACACGGTCAGCCCCATCCAGCAACGCAATCTGGAGATGGCGTGGCAGGCCAAGGTCCTCGATCGAACGGGGCTCATTCTTGAGATTTTCGGCCGGCGCGCGCGGACCCGTGAAGGGCGCCTGCAGGTTGAACTCGCCCATCTGACCTACCAGAAAGGACGGCTGGTCCGCAGCTGGACCCACCTTGAACGGCAGAGGGGCGGCGCGGGCTTCCTCGGAGGGCCGGGTGAAACCCAGCTCGAAATCGACCGCCGCCTCATCCAGGAGCGCATCGACGCGCTCAAATCGGAGCTGGAAACCGTTGTTCGGACGCGGGAGCTGCATCGCGCGGGGCGACGGCGTGTGCCTTATCCGATCTGTGCCCTGGTAGGATACACGAACGCCGGCAAATCCACGCTCTTCAACAAGATTACCGGTGCCGGTGTGTTCGCGAAGGACCAGGTGTTTGCGACGCTGGACCCGACCATGCGTGAGGTGCGGCTGGCGTCGGGGCGGCGCATCATTCTTTCCGATACGGTCGGCTTCATTGCCAACCTGCCGACCATGCTCGTTGCTGCGTTCCGGGCGACACTGGAAGAAGTCATCGAGGCCGACCTGGTTCTGCATGTGCGGGACATTTCCCATCCGGAGAGCGCCGCGCAAGCGGATGACGTTGCCCACGTTCTCGGCGAGCTCGGGATCGTTACCGAGGGACCGGACTCGCGCATCATCGAGGTGTGGAACAAGATCGACCGCCTGGACGAGCTGAAGCGCGAGGAGGTTGCGCATCTGGTGCGTCGGCGGGATGAGGCGCCGGTTCCCGTCTCGGCGACAACGGGGGAGGGGGTGGACAGCCTTCTTTCGGTCATCGACCGGGAGTTGTCGGCTGGTGAAATCCTTCGGGAGATCAAAGTCCTGCCCGAGGATGGTGAATTGTTGGCCTGGCTTCATGCCAACGCAGAAGTGCTGTCGCGTCAGTCGGACGAGCAGGGCGTGACCCAACTAACCGTGCGCTTGACGCCTGAGAAACTGAGCCGTCTCGAAGCGCGTCTCGCCCGGATGGCTTGAGCTACAACCTGGTCCGAGCCGGGAGGCACGGGCTCTATGCGCGTTCTTCCGTCTTCGCCTCATCCCAGAGCCTGTCCATTTCTTCCAGGCTGCTCTGTTCCGGTGTTTTGCCGCGATCTGAGAGTTTGCTCTCAATCCTGGAAAAGCGACGCCGGAATTTGGTGCAGGCACCCTGAAGTGCGGCCTCGGCATCGATGTCGAGATGGCGTGAGACATTGGCAATCACGAACAGCAGGTCTCCCAACTCTTCCTGGATTTCACGGCGGCGCAGTGCACGGCCTGGCGTGTTGTCGCCGGCGTCATGGGGGGCTGCCGGGCCGCGCGGATCATTGGGTCGCGCCACGGCCTCCAGTTCGGCGAGTTCTTCGCGCATTTTCTCAAAAACGGGGGCCAGCGACGGCCAATCGAACCCGACCGCGGCCGCTTTGTCCTGCAACTTCAAGGCGTGTGACAGGGCGGGGAGAGCAACGGAAACGCCGGACAGCAGGCCGCTGCGGGCTTCCGGCCGCCCGGATGGTGCGGCGGTGCCGGTGTCCGCACCGGTGTCGCCGGGGGACTGCCGGGCCAGGCGTTCGCGTTCGGCGCGTTTTTCTGCGCGTTCCTCGGCCTTGATGCGTTCCCAGTTGGCCTCGGCCTCGGCGGTCGAGGCATGTTTCAGGTCGCCGAATACATGCGGATGTCGGCGGATCATCTTGCGGGTAATGGCGTGGACAACATCGCCGAAATCGAAGGCGCCTGCCTCCCGGGCAAGTTGGGCGTGGTAGACGACCTGGAGCAGGAGGTCGCCGAGTTCATCACGTAGATCGGCGAGGTCCTGCCGGGCGATGGCGTCGGCAACTTCGTAGGCTTCCTCGACCGTGTAGGGAGCGATGGTCTCGAAGGTCTGTTCCAGATCCCAGGGGCAGCCCGTGCCTGGAGTCCGCAGTTCGGTCATGACTTCGACCAGCCGGGTAATGTCACGCGAAGGCGAAAGTCTTGGTGCGCGTCGTGTCATGAGTGCCTCGCCATTGCCGAACGGGGGTGAGATCGTTACGTCTAAAGCAAGCCTCTCGCGATGTCGAAATTGGCCGATATCGAGAAGGGGAGGCAGGACGTCAGCAGCGCCGGGGGGCGATGGGGTGTTCATCATCCACTTCCTGATCAACGCCACGATCGTGGCCGTCGAGTTGGCCATGGTTGCCGGGGCGGGGTGGCTCGCCTGGCGCCAGCCGCTTGAATTCGCGATCTTGTCCGCACTCCTGGCCCTGGTGATCGGCGTCAATCTCGAGGTCAAGCGGTTGACGTTCGAGATGCCCTTCTATTTCTCCCGGTCAAGCCGGTTCGGCATATTCGTTCGCTCGCTGGTCGGTTCCGGACATGCGCTGCTCAAGGCCGTCGGGGCGGCGCTGGTGGCGTTGGTCATCTTCTCGGGAACGGAGCCCGGCCGGTTGCAGGTCGTGGCGGCCATCTTCGCGCTTTCGACGCTGGCCGGCTCGATCGTGCTGAGGCGGCTAACCATCAGCTTTGGCGCAAATCCGGCGCGATGGGGCTTCTTTCGCATGACCGTCCCGTTGGGACTGCTGTTCTCGACGGC
Organism: Hyphomicrobiaceae bacterium; assembly: GCA_047971765.1. Taxonomy (GTDB): domain Bacteria; phylum Pseudomonadota; class Alphaproteobacteria; order Rhizobiales; family Hyphomicrobiaceae. Next base: position 3,593 of record JBKDZY010000555.1, read on the forward strand.
CATGAGCTTTTTTCCGCCGCCGAGTTCGGTGACGGTCGCACGCCAGGTTTTGATCGACCTCCCGCAAAGGCCGAGCGTGTCGCAGGCGGGCGAGGCACTGTTCTCGCTCCGTCTCTGGATCGACAACCTGATCGTCAGGCTGTTGTCGGACCTGATCGGTCCCTCGGCCGCCCAGGTGGCGGGGATCGTGATCGGCAGCAACATGCTGGCCGGGTTTCTCATTGCGATCTATGCCGTGACCGTTTCCGAGGTCGTCCGCATCATGGAGGAAACGCATTGGCGATTGCGCGGGTTGCCAGTGAACGGTGGTCGCTAAGGCATTGCCGGTTACGCACGCTCACCCTCGTGGAGCTACAACCCGACATGCCGATCCAGATACTGGGTTGCCGCACGAACTGCAGGGGGCGCATAGAGGATCGCGCGATGACCCAGCCCATCAAATGGCTGGAGCTGGACGTTGGGGCCGACCGCCATGGCCATGCTTGTGGCATGAGTGAAAGCGACATCGGTGTCGTCGCGGGAATGCATCAGCAGCGCTGGGCGGCCCACGTTGGTCAAGAGCTTCGTTCCGGTGAAATCGGTGAGCCTGCGCTGCGCCAGAGCCTCAAGCTTCCTTTCGAAGACGGATTGCGCGCCGTCTGACAGCGCATTCTCCGCGCCAAACATCCGCGTGACGTCGATGAAGGCGTCCGGCATGGCGATGAGGACGTAGGCCTCGAAGGGATAGGCGCGTGGCAGGGGGCCATGGCCTTCACCCGTGGCCAGAACCGCCATGGCTCCGACAGAGTGGCCGAGTGCGAACCGAACCGGGCCGGTGGCTTCTGCGACTTCCAAGGCGGCGCGCGAACAGTCGAACAGGCTTGCGGTGTCGCCCTCACTGCGGCCATGGGCTGGCATGTCGATGAGAACGGCACGGTAATGCCGCCGCCGAAGGTAATCGGCAAAGGCGCCCATGAAGGCAGCTTCGCCGGACCATCCGTGAAGGAGGAGGACTGTCGCCTTGGCTGGCCGTTCGGGGTCGAAGATGTAACCCTGGATCCCGCCGACGCTGGTCTCGAAGCGGTGGTGGCTGGCGTTGCGCAAGTGAAACCGCGCACGCTCGACCAGCTTTTCATGGTCCGGTGTGCGGCGCGAGGACAGGGAAGGTGTGCAGAACAGATCGAAGGCGTGGCGCCCACGGATCTCGTCGCTTTCGGGGGCCGGGCCTGACGCCCATTTGGCAGACTGGATCGGCCGGGACGATCTTCGGGCAAGACTCATGGCGCGTACCCTCCCAACGCAGAAATACAGGGACCTTGTACCATGCCGCCACAACCCGAAACAACCGATCCGCAGTCGTGCATTTTGGCGCACAAGGCCCGAGGGCCACCATGGGGTGCCCATGTCGGAGATGGGCTGGAAGATCAGGAGGGTCGTCCCAGGGCGACGTTCAGGATTCTGGCGTGGCTGGACGGCGCAAACTCAGCGGTCATGTCGTTCGCATAATATATATTATGGAAAATATTATGGCACTCAGGTTCAGTTTCAATGTATTAACCGTTTTGTCTTTTTGTCCCGGAACGGTCCTCCGCTCTGACTTCGACCGCGAGCCTGTCGTCGTGGCTCGCTGCGTTGCAGGCGTTCCATGGCGGTTCCGCCTCAGGGGATACGCCATGGCCTCACCTTTGGCCCCGGGTTTTGCAACCGGTCTGACGTTGGGCTCTGTCTTGCGTCATTCGTAATGCCGGGCGACCAAGTGATCGAGCAGTCTTACACCCCAGCCGGAGCCCCAGCTCTGGTTGATGTCGTTCTTTGTCGAATCCATGGCTGTGCCAGCAACGTCGAGATGCGCCCAGGCCGTGGACTTGTCCTTGATGAAGCGTTGCAGGAACTGGGCAGCCGTGATGGCGCCGCCAAGCCGGCCGCCAATGTTCTTCATGTCGGCGTTCTTGCTCTCGAGCATCTTGTCGTAGGCCGGGTCGAGCGGCATCGGCCAGACTTTCTCGCCTGTCGCCTCCCCGGCGTCCACCAGGTCGAGGGTCAGGGTTTTGTCGTTCGAGAACAGACCGGCGAACTCCTTGCCCAAGGCGACCATGATGGCGCCAGTCAAGGTTGCCAGGTCAACGATCACGCGTGGCTTGTAGGTCTCCTGGACGTAGTGCAGCAGGTCGGCCAGAACGAGCCGCCCCTCGGCGTCCGTGTTCAGCACCTCGATGGTCTGGCCGGACATCGAGGTGATGATGTCGCCCGGCCGCATGGCCGTACCGGAGGGCATGTTTTCGACAAGGCCGACGATCCCGACCGCGTTGACGTTGGCCTTGCGGCGTGCCAGGGTGAGCATCAAACCGGAGACGCAGGCGGCGCCGCCCATGTCGCCTTTCATGTCTTCCATGCCCCCCGCGGGTTTCATGGATATTCCGCCGGTGTCGAAGACAACGCCCTTGCCGACGAAGCACACGGGCCCCTTGCTGGTCTTGCCGCGTGCCTTGGCGCCGTGCCACTGCATGACAACGACCCGGGCTTCCCGTGCGCTGCCCTGGGCGACAGACAACAACGCACCCATGCCGAGTTCCTTCAGGCGGTTGGCGTTCATGACCTCGACATCGAGGCCCGGGACGCCGAGATTTGCCAGGCGCTCGGCAAATTCCTGCGGTCCCAGCATGTTGGCCGGTTCGTTGACGAGGTCACGGGCCAGGTAGACACCTTCCGCAATGGCCGCCCTCGCCTCGTAGGCCGCGGCAGCGGCTTCGGGTTCGACACAATGGATCGAGATCTCGGCCGTTGCCGTGTCCCGGCTGGCCTTGTCCGCACTCGCTGTCTTGCGCGTGAGGTATTTCCGGAATGCATAGGCGCGGAGCACGGCCCCCTCGGCGAGATGAGCAATCTGCTCGGCTTCGGCATTTGGCCAATCGGCAACAATGGAGACGTTCTTCGGAGGCTTGCCCATCGCCTTTGCCCAGGCCGCACCACCGAGCCTCGTGAGTTCGAGGTCGGTCAGTTTGTCGATCTTGCCCAACCCCAGGAGGATCACGCGCTTCGGATCAATGCCGGCGGGCGCCAGGATTTCCGCCGAGGTGCGCTCCTTGCCTTTGAACTCGGCAGCTTCGGCCGCGCGCGTCAACGTTCCGTCGGTTGCCTTGTCCATCCGTTTCGACAGCTTGCCAAGCGCCATGTCCTTTCCGGCGGTCAGAACGGTGACGTCACCGAGTGGTGCATCGAGGGAAACGAAGCGGACAATTGGCGCATGCGACATAGTGATCTCTGAGATGATTGTGGCCGCACGGTCGATTGCAGGTTCGCGATACGTACCAGCGCCGAAACGCGGCAGGCCAACGGGGATGGGATAAGTGCAGTGCTCATTCTGCAACTTAGACGGCCAGCAGCGGAGCGCAAGGGCCTCTACTCCAGGCTCTGGCGTCCACAGGTGCCTGCAAGGGGTGTTGCAGTAGCACGACGAGGCGCCCAGCAATTGCCATTCAAGCCCCAGTTTTGCCAATGTCCCGTGCGAACCCGCTTTTGTGGGGACTACCGGCGGGGTCAGGGCACGCTGGAGCGGCGCGAAGGATCATCCGGGCGTTGTTGCGACCTTGCGCCGGAGGTCCGTGAATGCTTCACGGTCAGCGTGGACAATTGGCGTGATTCTGCGCCAGCCCCATGGGACTAAGGAGATCGAGCTCGGTGCCAGGCATCATCTTCCGCTACATCTTCCGGCAGGCTGCGGGTATCATCGCAATGATGATGACGTCGCTGACCGGGGTAGTCTGGATTGCGCTGGCCCTGAAGCAGCTCAGCCTCGTGACATCGCAGGGGCAGGATTCCGTCACCCTGTTCAAGATGACTCTGCTGGCTCTGCCGAACCTGATGGCGATGGTTGCGCCGGTGGCGTTGCTGGTTGCGGCGGTTCATACCCTCAACCGTCTCAATGGTGACTCTGAACTGATCGTCATGACCGCCGGTGGCGCCAATCTTTGGACCATCGCCAAACCGCTGGTGACGCTTGCCGTCCTGGTTGCGCTCGCGATTTCAATGGTCAACCACTTCGTGATGCCGTGGAGCCTCCGGCAACTGCGCACGTACATCGTCCAGGTGCGCACGGATCTGATCTCACAGGTGCTCCAGCCGGGAACGTTCGCGACACCTGAGCAGCAATTGACGCTGCATATTCGCGAGCGGGCGCGAAATGGCAATCTTCTGGGGCTCGTCATGGAGGACGAGCGCGACCAGAACATGTCGTCCACCTACCTCGCGGAATCCGGCGAGATCGTCAAACAGGATGGCGCGACCTTTCTGTTGATGCATCACGGCAACATCATGAGGCAACCACGCGACGGCAAGCCGTTGCAGATGATCGAATTCGACAGCTACGCGGTCGACCTCGCCCACTTCGAGGCAAAGGATACGGCGTTCGATTTCAAGCCGCGAGAGCGCTACTTCAACGAACTCGTGCACCCGGACAAGGACGATGTTCTCGCCAAACGGCAGTCAGGACTGTTAAGGGCCGAGTTGCATGAGCGATTTTCCAACCCACTTTACCCGATTGCCTTCGCGCTGATTGCCGTCGCCTTTATCGGTCATGCCCAGACGACGCGGCAGAACCGCGTTCATGCCATTCTTGCGGCCTTCATACTCTCGATCGGCGGCCGTCTTGGCGGCATGGCGGGCACCAACCTCGTGGCGCTTTCGGCATCGGCGGTGTGGATGGTTTACACCATTCCGATCGCGCTCGGGTTGTTTGGCGTCTTGTTGATCGCATCCAGGAGGACGTTGCGCCCGCCGTCCAGGGCTCGGCGGCAACTGCAAACTGCGTGGGCCCACCTTATCGAAACAGTCGTCGGGCTGGTACGGACGGTAATCGCGCGTGGCAAGCAAGGGCCCGGTTCCGGTCCGGTGGAGCATCACTCGTGAAAGCCCCCCGGACACTTCGCCGTTACATCGGGCTGCGCTTCCTGACAGCCATCCTGGGCGCATTCTTCCTATGTGCCCTGCTGATCTTCATGATCGATATTGTCGAGTTGCTGAGACAGGCCGGCAAGTTCGGGCGGGTGGGCTCCCTGACCATCACCAAGATGGCGCTGCTTCGCCTCCCCTCCTTCACCGAGCTGCTGTTGCCGTTCTGCGTCCTGGCCGGTTCAATTGGCGCGCTGCTGGTGCTCAACCGGAAGTCCGAGCTGGCTGTCATGCGTGCGTCGGGCATGTCGGCTTTCCAGTTCGTGCGTCCCGGGGTGATCGTGGCGTTCATTCTCGGTGTACTGGCGGTTACGGCCTACAACCCCCTCGCCGCCCATTCGCGGGAAACCGCGGAGAAGATGTTCGCCAAGGCTTTCGGACGCGAGATGTCGGTTCTTCGCGCCGGCGACAATGGGGCGTGGCTGCGTCAGGATGGGAAGGATGGTGCCTCGGTGCTGCACGCGCGTGCAGCATCCACCGATGGACGAACCCTGCATCAGGCGATGTTCCTGCAATACGACAAGCAGGGCCGGTTCGTGGAACGGGTCGATGCGCGCCGGGCCCAGCTCCATGACGGATACTGGGAAGTCGAGGATGCCACCGTGAATCGCATGGGTGAGCGCCCGCAGAAATATGAGTACTTCACGATCAGCACCTATCTCTCGCCAGAACGAGTTGCAGATGCGCTCGGCAAGGCGGTTACGGTGTCCTTCTGGGATCTTCCGGGGCTGATCGAAACCACCGAAAAGGCCGGCCTGTCGGCTGAACGGTTCCGTGTTCAATACGCACAGTTGCTCATGCGACCTTTCCTGCTGGTCGTCATGGTTCTTTTGGCGGCGACTGTGTCTTTGCGGTCCTTCCGCTCTGGCGGCATCCAGATTAAGGTCGCGTTAGGGTTGATTGGGGGATTTGGATTCTTCCTGTTCTCTGAAATCTCTCGACAAATTGGGGTTGCGGGCTTGGCACCGCCGATGCTTGCGGTGGTCGTGCCTGTATTTGTCGGTTTCTGTGGGGCGTTCACTGTGCTGCTGCACCAGGAGGATGGTTGAGTGGCGCAAAGGGGGGAAACTCTGCACGACTGCAAGGGCATAAAGAGCCGCAAGCTCGGCTCGTCCCGGTGTCTGCCGGGGGCTTACAATACGCTGACTTCGCGCCTGCGGTGTGGGGTGGCGTATGTGTGTGCCGTGCTGCTTGCGTTGCTCGCCGCCACCCCCGGTGCCTATGCCCAGACTGCGGCGAGCACCAAAGTCACCAAGTTCGGAAGCACGCCGACGAGCTTCCCGAAAGCCCCAGGTGGGCCATTCGGCGGTCCAATCCAGAAGATCGACAAAACCCAGCCGCTCTATCTGCAGGGCGACGAGCTCGTCTACGACACGCGTGGCAACCGGGTGATCGCACGCGGCAACGTCGAGATCTACTATAACAACTACATCCTGACTGCTGATGAAGTGATCTATGACCAGGGTGCCAACACGCTGACGGCGAAGGGAAATGCCCAGCTCAAGGAACCCAACGGCAACATCGTCAAGAGCGACAGCATCGAGACGACAGCCGACTTCCGCGATGCGTTCATCGAGAGCCTGAGTCTCATCGGCAAGGATGACACGCGGATCGCCGCGCGGCGTGCAATTCGCAAGGACGGGAACATCACCGAGTTCGAGAACGGCAAATTCACGCCGTGCAAGAGCGATGGCAGCCAGCCGCCGCTGTGGTGCATCTCGGCCAACCGCGTGATCCACGACCAGAAGAACGCGACGATCACCTATCAGGACGCGCAGTTCGAGGTGTTAGGCACGCCGATCTTCTACATGCCCTATTTCCAGCATGCCGATCCGAGCGTGAAGCGCCGGTCTGGCTTCCTGATGCCGGATTTCGCCAACAACAGCGTGCTGGGCTACGGCACCTCGGTCCCCTACTACTTTGCCATCGCGCCGACGGCTGACTTCACCTTCGATCCGCGCTACTGGTCGAAGCAGGGCGTTCTCTATCAGGGTGAATGGCGCCAGAAGCT
>JBKDZY010000556.1:0-5844 GCA_047971765.1 Hyphomicrobiaceae bacterium
GCTGCTGCGGCCTTGGTATAGGTCAGGCAGAGAAGCCGTTCGGGAGCCGTTCCCGCCAGCAACAGGCGCAGCACACGATTGGTGAGCACGTGCGTCTTGCCGGTGCCGGCATTTGCCGAAACCCAGACAGAGCCTTCCGGGTCGGCGGCGCGGCTCTGGCGCTCGGTGGTCTCCCGGCGCTGGCTTTCAACGAGCGGTGTGGAAGGAGATGTGTTCATTCGCCGTCTCCTCCGTCTTCGCCGAACCATTCGTCGACGCGGGCCAGATGCGCGTAGTCGTCGTAGTCATAGGAAAACTGCTTGCGCCGCGTGGCCTGATATGGCGTCGCTTCGTCGTCGAACTGCGTGATCAGGTCCGTCAGGTTGGCGGTTGCCTGTGCGGCCAGCTCGGCGATGGTCATGGACTTCGGCTCAATCAGCAATTCCTGGCCCGGAGGCTCGCCGCCGGTGGCACGGATGTAGCGCAACGATGTCGGGGTTCGTGCGGCCAGCCCCGGGAATGCGCCCGCTGTGGCCATGGCTGCTTCGAGCGAAAGCTGTGGCGAGCGGCCCTGCTCGACCTGTGCCCTGTTCGGGAGTGCACCGGTCTTGTAGTCGGAGATGGTGAAGTTCTCGGGACCCGCATCGAGGCGGTCGGCGCGGGTGCGCAGTTCGAACGGCCCTGCCTTGGTTTCCAGGATCAACGTGCCTGAAATCTCCACCATGCGATCGGAGCCCGACGGGCGGCGGCCGCCTTCCGTCTCGGCAAACCAGTGCGCAAACCGTTGCAGTCGTGGGCGCCAGAAGGCCTTGACCTTCGCTTCCCCACCGAGATCGCCGATCACCTCGTCTGCGATCCTCATGATATTGCCCACGATGTCGTCCGGAAGATCGACTGGAAATTCCGTCGTGAACCGGGCGAGCGTGGCGTGGATGATCTGGCCGCGCTCTGCGGGGCCCGGCTCCTGGCCCAGGTCGTTCAATGGCTCGAGACCGAGGATTCTGGATGCAAAGATCGCATAGGGGTTGGCGTACCATTTCTCGATGTCGGTGACGGAGAGCCGGCGCGGACGCAAGGCCAGGGGCGGCCTTGGTGTCGGGGCCGTGATGCGTCGTGACCGCGTTGTGGGATTGCGCGCTTCGGCCCACTGGGCAAGCGGGCGGTCCGGCGCCAACGCCCGGTCCAGTCCTAGGCCCTTGAGGAGGGCTTCGACCCTCAGCAGCCAACGTGAGGGTACGGTCGGGTCGCCGCCGGTTTTCGACGCCCGTGTCATGATCACGCGCGCTGTTCCGAGAAGCTGGGTCAGGTCGTGAGCGGCGCGGCCGGTCTCTTCCTCCGGCGACGGCAGGCCCAGGCTGGCGCGCATGGCGCGGTTGAACCACGGACCGGGGTCGGTCGCCTTGGGCCAGACACCTTGGTTGAGACTGCCGAGGATGACGACGTCGGGCTGGTGCAGGCGGGCTTCATAGGGGCCCCAGATGAACAGTCTCGGGTGGGCCGGCACGCGGGTCCGGATGTTTTCCGAACCCACCAGGGTGCGCAGGAGTTCGGGAAACTCGTCGGGTGCGATGGTCGGATGTGGCGCCTGGGGATCCATGAGCCGGGCCATCAACAGGGTGGCGGCCTCGCCCTCATCGCGGGCCCACAACGGCGAGCTTTCCGAGGTGTCGTCTCCGCCCTCTTCAGAGGGGCGTGCCAGGGCCTCCGCCACGTCGATATGGGCGCGAACCAGCCGGTCCAGTCGTTGCGGCTTGTCGTTGGCGGTCGCCGCCAGAGGCTTGAAGGCACTGACCAGCCGTTGCCACAGGTCATCGAGATTGTTCCAGTCGTCATCCTTGAGGAGATTGACGGAACGGCCACGACGCTCCCGGGACATGGTTTCGAGGCGGGCGCGGTCAAGTGCGGACCTCACGCCTTCAAGGCCGCGGCCGAGATAGGTGGCGCGGAACGCAGCGATTTCCAGGTTGCGCGCGCGGCGGCGGATTTCGCCTGGTTCGAGGCCGAGGCGGGTCAACGGATGCTTGAGCAGGGCCATCAGATGCGATGGCGCGAATGCCGACCGCTGGGTGTTGGCCACAAGCTCAAGGAAGGCACCGGGTACCGTCTTGGCGAAGGGGCGGCCGGCGGAATCGTCCACCCGGATGCCCCAGGCTTCGAGCCTGGCTGCAACCCGGCGGGCCAGGAGGCGGTCGGGTGACACGAGTGCGGCTGTCACGTTCTTCGTCTCTGCGACCTCGCGCAGGGCCAAGGCCACGATCTCGGCTTCCACTTCGTCTGTCGGGGCAACGATGATGCTGACATCCTTCAGGGCTTCGGCGAACGGGGCCTTGTCTTCGCTCTCGATCAAATGCCGCCATGCCTGCATGGTTCCTGGCGGGCGCATGATCTCGGCAACGAGGCGGTTTCGGGCGAGCGCGGGTGGCGGCAGGCTCGCGCCCTCAAGGGTCTGGACGTGACGGCGGCTCGTGCCGAGCTCTGCCAGGAGTTTTGCGAGGCCGTACTGGGGGTGTTCTGGATGGTCGCGGGCGACCGCTTCGAAGGAGACATCATCAAGATGGGGATCGAGACCCGGCAGAACGATGGCACCCATGGGCGCGGCGGCGACGGCGCGCATCAGTTCTGCGGTCGCGGGCACCGAACCCGTTACGCCGGCAACGATGACCGGGGCCGTTGGTGGGCTGGCCTGGATGCGGGCGGCTTCGGCAAGGATCAGCCGGTTGCGGCGGTCGGCTGGCGACAGGAGCCTGGTGGTTTCCAGGTAGGCGGGCCATGTGTGGGTGATGATCTCCAGGAATTCGAGTGTCTTCTGCCAGTGACTGGCGAAAGCATCGGGAACGAGGTCGCGCAGGCGCTCCAGCTTGACGTTTTCGGTTTCGACCATGTCGATCAGGTGGGCGAGTTCGGTTGCAAGACGCACGGCCTGCGATGGTGTCTGGGCGCCGGGCGCGACCAGTTTGCCGGCTGCGGTGTCACCGGGGTCTTCAGTTGGTGCAGGGCGACGGAGTGCGGCGGACCAGACCTGGATCATCTGGGTCAGTGCCAGCACGCGCTCCAGCGGGGCGATGGCCGGTGGCAGGTCGATGTCCTCGCCGGCTGCCGCTGCTGGTGCGAGTGTGGCCTCGATGAGGCCGAGGTCTTCCTGGCCTTCGGAAATGGCCCTGATGGCCGGCAGGAGCATGGCTCCACCGCCTGCGACGTCGATGAAGGCTTCCTGCAGCGTGCGTGCGGCCCGGCGCGTGGGCATCAGGATGGTCCACGCCGGCAGGTCGAGCGCGCCTGGACGCGGGCCACCCGTGGACGGCAGATTGCCCGCCAGGATTGCGCGCGCGAGGGCGGGCAGAAACGGCTGGCCGGGCGGGACCGTGAAGATGTTGGGGTTGCGGTGGCGCGGTTCAGGGCTCATGGGCGGGCTCCCTGGTTGCTGGTCTGGTTCATCGGGACCGGGCCAGGAGTGTTTCAGCGTCTGTGCGCGCGGCAGGGTCGCCGACATGCATCCAGGTGCCGTCGAGGATCAGGCCGAACAGGCGCTTCTCGGCCATTGCACGGTCCCAGACGAGATTGAGCGAAAACGGTCCATCGGGCGTCTCGCGCATCAAATTCGGTGTTGCGATAGAAGCGCCGGCGAACACGAGGTCAACGCTTTTACCGGCCTCGCGCCGCGCGAGCCGTGCCTCGGCATCGAGCGTGAAGTCACCATGTCCGGCATAGCCCAGGCTTTCGCTGCGCTGGGCGAGCAGCAGCAGGCCGTCCATCCTGGTGGGATCAAACATGGCAATGAGGCGCTGCAGATTGGAGGTGGCGTGCTCCAGCCAGACGGTATCTGAATTATGGACGATGAACGGAGCCGTACCGAGCATGGGCAGTGCCTTGCGGACACCGCCTCCGGTTTCCTGGAGTTGTTGGCGCTCATCGGAAAAGACAATCCGCGGATGCCGGCGTTCGCGCAGGTGGGCCTCGATCTGGTCGGCCATGTAGTGGACGTTGACGATCGCCTCGGTGATGCCGGCCGTTTCAAGGCGGTCGAGCACGTGGTCCAACAAGGGGCGGCCGGCAAGCGTCACCAGTGGCTTCGGGATGGTGTCGGTCAGCGGGCGCATGCGCGTTCCAAGCCCGGCTGCCAGGACAAAGGCCTTCTCTATGTCACGCGCCACTGGCAACTCCATATATCTTGCAGGCAGGTCTGCGCGTCATCACCCGATCAGGGGACGATTTTGCGGTCTCGTACCGCTTGGGGGAAATGATGATCGTACCAGGCTTTCAATCGGGCGAGATCCGGATGGTCAAGGTTGCGGGCCAGGTAATCCCAGGTGCGGGACATGTGCTGAAGATAGCCGGGTTTGGCGTCGCGCCGGAGCAGGCGGATCCAGAGTCCGACCAGGCGTGTGTTGCGCTGGGCACCGAAGGCGCTGTAGACGGCCTGGAACCTGTCACGGTCAAAATCCGGCTCCCTGCTCTCGACCGTGTCGAGATAGCGGGCCAATTCACGGTGTTCGAGATCGCGGGGCACATCGACCCTCGCATCCTGGAGCAGTGAGACCAGATCGAGTGCCCAGGGCTCGGCGAGTGCATCCTGGAAGTCGATGACACCGACCCTGCCGATTCCGGTTCGTCCGGGCAGCCAGAACAGGTTTGGCGAATGGAAGTCGCGCAGGAAGAGTCCGGGCGGTTCCTGCATCAAGCGGTCGAGAACCGGAGACCACAGGGCCAGGAACGATTGGCGCACATCACCGGGCGCGTCCTTTCCATGGATTTCGGGCCAATACCAATCCAGGATCAGGCAGAGCTCGATCTCGAGGGCTGCCCGGTCGAAGCGGGACAACTCGTAGGTGGTGGCGTCAGGCAGGTGCAGGAGGTGTGGCGCCGGGCTTGATCGCAATGCCAGGAGCACGTCGACGGCTGCGGACCAGAGTTCATCCTGCGGACTGCCGTTCGCCAGCGCGCGTCCGAAACTGAGGTCGCCCAGATCCTCGAGCAGCAGCAGTCCATTGTCGAGATCCGCCTCGTGGATGTGGGGCACGGCAAGGCCGGCGTTTTCCAGGGCATGACCGATGGCGATGAACGGCCTTACGTCTTCGGCCAGATGTGCGATGCGGCTGTAGGGCAAGCCGTCATGGATCGGCGGTCCATCCGGCACGGGCGGTGAATCCATCAGCACGAATGTTGTCGCGCCTGAGCGGATGCGGGCATAGGCGCGCGCGGATGCGTCGCCCTGCAGGTAGCTGATGGCATCAATACTGCCGGGAAGACTTGCGGCAGCGAGAAACGAGTGAATGCAATCAAGGCGTTCGAGGCCCGCGGCCTGCGGACCGTGTGCCTCGATGACGATATCGCGCAGATCGCTGTTCGCTCCTGGCTGGAGCGAAATATCGAGGCGATTGCCTGGCAGGGCGTCTTCCGCGCGATCCGGCCATTCCACGAGTGTGACACCGTTGGCCAGGGCATCGTGGAAACCGACTTCTTCGAGATCGTCAGGGCCGGACAGGCGATACAGGTCGAAGTGCCACAGTTTGATGCGTGGCGTTTCATAGGGCTGGACGATGGGAAAGGTGGGGCTTGGGACCTCGGCGTCGGGATCGGCCAGGACGGCGCGGATGAAGGCCCGCGCGAACGTGGTCTTGCCTGCGCCCAGGTCACCGTGCAGTGCGATCACATCGCCGACCTGGAGTTTCAACGCGACGAGTTCGGCCAGCCGGGAGACGGCATCTTCACTCAACGCCTGATACGCGAACCGGGTGCTCATGCGGTGGCCACGGTGCCGCCGGCTTGCGCTGGGGGCGGCGGAGGCTTGCCGCCTTCCGGCAGGCTTACGGTGACAGTTGTGCCGACGCCCGGCGTGGACTCGAGCTTCAGGGTGCCGCCATGCAG
>JBKDZY010000557.1:0-2650 GCA_047971765.1 Hyphomicrobiaceae bacterium
CGCGCCCGAGAACAAGCTGCGCGTCATTGCGCCGGACGTGGGCGGCGGCTTCGGCTCCAAGATCTTCATCTATGCCGAGGAAACCGTCTGCGTGTGGGCCGCCAAGAAGGTTGGCCGCCCGGTGAAATGGACCGCCGACCGGTCCGAATCCTTCCTCGCCGACGCCCATGGCCGCGACCACCTGACCAGGGCCGAACTGGCGCTGGACGCCAACGGCAGGATCCTTGCGCTGCGGGCAGCCACCAAGGCCAATCTCGGCGCCTACCTTTCGACCTTCGCGTCATCGGTGCCGACCTACCTCTACGCACCGTTGCTCTCCGGCCAGTATGAGATCCCGGCCATCTATTGCGAGGTCGATGGCGTCTACACCAACACCGCTCCCGTCGATGCCTATCGCGGTGCAGGCCGACCCGAAGCGACATTCGTCGTGGAGCGCCTGGTGGAGGTTGCAGCCCGGGAAACCGGGCGCGATCCGGCCGAATTCCGGCGCCAGAACTTCGTCACGACATTCCCCTATCAGACGCCCGTCATCATGGCCTATGACGCGGGCGATTACGCCGCCTGCCTCGACAAGGCTCTCGAGATGGCCGACTACGCCAATTTCGGCACCCGCCGCTCGGCCAGTGCTGCCAAGGGCAAGTTGCGTGGCATCGGGTTCTCCGCCTACATCGAGGCCTGCGGTATCGCGCCATCCCGGGCCGTAGGGTCCCTCGGCGCTGGCGTCGGCCTTTGGGAATCCGCCGAGGTCCGCGTCAATCCCGTCGGCACTGTCGAGGTACTGACCGGATCGCACAGCCACGGCCAGGGACACGAGACCACCATGGCCCAGATCGTCTCGTCCAAGCTCGGCATCCCCATCGAGCAGGTCTCGATCGTCCACGGCGACACCGACAAGGTGCAGATGGGCATGGGCACCTACGGTTCGCGCTCCGGCGCCGTCGGCGGGTCGGCTATCGTCAAGGCCGCCGACAAGGTCAGCGCCAAGGGCAAGCGCGTGGCCGCCGCCTGCATGGAAGTGCCCGACGACCAGGTCGATTTCGAGAATGGCGAATTCTCCGCCCGTGGCACCAACAAGAAGATGACCTTCGGCGAAGTCGCGCTGCAGGCCTACGTCGCCCACAAGTTCGACCCCGAGGTGATCGAGCCTGGACTGAAGGAGACGTCGTTCTACGATCCGAAGAACTTCGCGTTCCCGTCGGGCGTGCACATTGCCGAAATCGAGATCGACAAGGAAACCGGCGTCACCACGGTGGACCGCTGGACGGCGGTGGACGACTTCGGCGTGCTGATCAATCCCATGATCGTCGAGGGCCAGGTCCATGGAGGCATCGCCCAGGGTGTCGGCCAGGCGCTGCTCGAGAACACCGTCTACGATGAAACCGGGCAGCTCGTGACCGCAAGCTTCATGGACTACTGCATGCCGCGGGCCTCCGACGTGCCGTCATTCGATGTGGCGATGACCAACACACCCTGCCCCTCCAATCCGCTGGGTGTGAAAGGCTGTGGCGAAGCGGGCGCGATTGCGGCCCCCGCCGCCATGATGAATGCCATCACCAACGCCCTCGGCCACGAAGACATCACCATGCCCGCCACGCCACAGGCCGTCTGGCGTGCCATCCAGAAGGCGCCGGCCAAGGCCGCCGAGTGAGGGAGAACCGCTCATGTATGCTTTCGACTATCACCGCCCCGGCAAACTGGCTGACGTGGAACAAGCCCTGAAGTCGGCACCCGGAGCCAAGCTCCTGGCCGGCGGCCAGACCTTGATCCCGGCCATGAAGCTGCGCCTCGCAGACCCCGGCAATCTCGTCGATCTCGGCGGCGTCACCGGGCTGAAGGGCGTCTCCATGGTGGACGGCGTGGTGCGCATCGGCGCCATGACCACCCACGCCGAGGTGGCAACATCAACCGACGTGCAGAAGGCCATCCCCGGCCTCGCGGCATTGGCTGGCGGCATCGGCGACCCGCATGTGCGCCATCGCGGCACCATTGGCGGCTCCGTCGCCAACAACGATCCGGCGGCAGATTATCCCGCTGCCGTCCTGGCACTCGGGGCAACCGTGCACACGACCAGGCGCGCAATCCCCGCGGATGCCTACTTCGACGGCTTGTTCACGACCGTGCTCGCGGACGACGAGGTCATCACCCACATTGATTTTCCCGTCGCCCAGAACTTCAAGTACGTCAAGTTCGCCAATCCGGCCTCCAGGTACCCCCTGGTCGGCGTGGCCGTGGCCCGCACATCGGGCGGCGTACGTGTCGCGGTGACGGGAGCGGGCCAGTCCGGCGTGTTCCGGCATGCGGCCGCCGAAAAGGCCTTGGACGCCAATTTCTCGGCTGCAGGTCTGGGCGGCGTATCGATTGACGCCTCGGACCTGATGAGCGATGTCCATGCGGCGGCGGACTATCGTGCGCACCTGATTGCTGTCATGTTGAAGAGGGCAGTCGGTTGACCCCGCGTCCGGATGACATTCCGCATGGCCGGATCAACCAGGGTGCGGGCATGCGGCAACAAGAGATGGAGAAAACCAACGGCAATGACCATTCGCGTTCTCGACCCCACCAACGAGGCAGCTCCGCCAGCCGGTGAACCGGCCAGGCGGCTCGGCTCCCTGCGGGGGACCACAATCGGTTTCATCTCGAATGGCAAGGA
>JBKDZY010000558.1:0-12815 GCA_047971765.1 Hyphomicrobiaceae bacterium
ATTAGCTTGTCGGGACGGATGGGCATCCGCTTCATGAAGCTGCTTCCTGGCGTTTCATCCGGCCTGCTGCAGCCGCGCGCTCGTGTCGTGGTCTTCAGGATCGGGCGTCAGGTGGACCAGCAAGGGGGGGCGTGTCAGCGGCGATCCTGGCGACCACTCATCCTGTGGGGGGCAGCCAGGGCTGATGCCTGGGTCGAAATCAGGTCTTCGACCTGGGCGTCCAGGGGCATCCGGTTTCGGGAGGTTCGCCCGGTGAGGATGTCGCGTTCGCGGTCGGCGAGAACATAGACGACGATCCGGAAAAAATTCAGGATGCGCTCCCGCACCACGTTTCTCGGGATTTCAGGCAGGCAGGCGCTTATCAGGCGCACGAGATCGACAAGGCTCTGGTCCCAGCGGCCACGCGCGATCTTCAAGACGTCGATGCCGGAACTGGCATAGGCCTGGGCCAGGAAGCGGACATAGGCGTTGGAGCCATTTCCGGTGCCGGGTTGTGTGGCCAAGGGGCGGACATAGGCCGCGACCAGTTCGGCAAGCTCGCCCTGTCTTCCCGCGGCCTCCAGCTCCTCGATCAGACGCATTCGCCTCGTGTTTATCGCAGACATCCGGCGTTCGATGACGGCCTCGATGATCGCTTCCCGGCTTCCGAAATAGTAGTGGATCGAGGACGTGTTCTTCTGTCCCGCCTCGCGGTTGATCTGGCGCATCGAGACGCTGTCGATGCCGTGCTGGGCGAACAGGCGCTCGGCCGCATTGAGGAGGCGTTCGCGGGTCTCGGTGACGGCTTTTTCCGGGGAAAGGGGACTTTCTGGCATGGATGTCGGTACCGCTTCTTGACATATCAAATCAAGCGATTTAATTCGTCGATCATTCCTAAATCAATCGCTTTAACTTTATCCGGATCGGAGTTCCCAATGAACGTCGTTACCAAGATTTCAGCCGCCGGCACCGGTGGTCTCGAGATACGCAGGCTGTCGGAGACGCTTGGAGCGGAGATTCGCGGCATTGATCTTGGCACGGAGACCGATCCGGGGAAATGGGCGGCCCTGCGCGCGGCACTGGCGGAGCATGGCGTGATCTTCTTTCGGGATCAGGACCTGACGCCGGAACAGCACATCGCGATGGCCGAGAAGTTCGGGGACATCAACATCAATCGCTTCTTTTCGACAGTCGAGGGGTATCCGCAGATCGCGGAAGTCCGCAAGGAGGCGCATCAGAAGTCCAACATTGGCGCCGGTTGGCATGCCGACCACAGCTATGACGAGGCTCCGGCTCTCGGCTCGATCCTGTTGGCCCGGGAAGTGCCGGCCTATGGCGGCGACACGCAGTTTGCCGATCTGGCCCTGGCCTACGATCATCTCTCGGATGGCCTGAAGGCCACGTTGAAGTCGCTGCGGGCCGTTCATTCGAGCCGTCATGTCTTCGGCAAGGACTCCCGGCGCACCAAGGATCTCAAGGACCGGCTGGGCAACGAGGAGCTGGCAACGCAGGATTCGATCCATCCGGTCGTCATTCGCCATCCTGACAGCGGTCGTGAGGTGCTGTTCGTCAATCCCGGCTTCACCATTCGTTTCGATGGATGGACGGCGGAGGAGAGCAAGCCGTTGCTCGACTATCTCTATCGCCATGCCCAGCAGGCCGAGTTCACATACCGCTTCCACTGGGAGAAGGGCTCGATTGCGTTCTGGGACAACCGGCGGACATGGCACCAGGCCTTGAACAACTACCAGGGCATGCGCCGCATCATGCACCGCATCACGATCGAGGGCGGGAAGCTGGCAGCGGCCTGACCTCACTCAAGCGGATCACATGGAGCTGGACCAATTCCGGTTTTGTCGGAATTGGTCTTGCTTGTTTGCGCTCACGGACCGCACCGGCCTGGAGGCCTGCTCCTGCGCAGACGCGGCGCACACTGGCAGAGCTGCAGTCGGGCCTCGAGCGTTTCCACCTCAACCTGAAACGCTGCAGATCCATCCGGTTGGTTCGGGGCCCCTTTTGCGATTTGCGCATCGCTTCGGTGCTGCGGCGCGCTCAAACTTCGAGCCATTCCTGTCGAATATTGGGATCGGCATCGAGTTCGGACGGTGTGCCCTCGAATACGATTTGTCCATGCCCCATGACGTAGAGGCGCTGGGAGATCTTCAGGGCGATGGTCAACTTCTGCTCGACCAGGAGAATCGAGATGCCGCGCTTGCTGATTTCCGACAACAGGACGCCGACCTGCTCCACCATGCGGGGGGCCAGGCCCTCCGTTGGCTCGTCGATCAGGATCAGGTCGGGATCACCCATCAATGTCCGGCACATCGTCAACATCTGCTGCTCACCGCCTGACAGGACGCCGGCGGCATTGTGCTGGCGGCTGGCGAGGTTGGGAAACAGATCGAACACGTCGTCGAAGTTCCAGCGGCCGAACACGCCGGAGCGGCGCAGCCCCAGCTCCAGGTTCTGGCGAACCGTCAACGACGGGAACACCTGCCGATCTTCCGGGACATAGCCGATACCTGCGCGGGAAATGAGATCGGTTCTCATGCCAGCAAGTTCCGCGCCGCGGAAGAGCACACTTCCCTGCGGTTCGACCAGCCCCATGATGGCCTTGCAGGTTGTGGAGCGGCCGACGCCGTTGCGGCCCAGAAGACTGATGATCTCTCCTTCGCCGATGCGAAGGTTGACGCCATGCAGGATATGGCTCTTGCCGTAGTAGGCGTGGAGATTGCGGATTTCCAGCATGTTGCCGTTGTTCGTCATCACTCGTCCAGCGCTCCCAGGTAGGCTTCCTGAACGGCTCGATTGGTGCGAATGTCTTCCGGTTTTCCGGACGCAATCACCTCGCCGTAGACGACGACGCTGATGGTATCGGCCAGGCCGAAGACAACCCGCATGTCGTGCTCGACCATGACCAGGGTCCGGCCTTCCGTCATGCGCCTGATCAGGGCCTGGGAATACGCCGTCTCACTGTGGCTCATGCCGGCGGTTGGTTCATCGAGCAGGATGACAGTGGCGCCGCCTGCGATGGTAATGCCGATTTCGAGGGCGCGCTGCTGGGCGTAGGACAGCAGGCCGGCCGGGAGGTCGCGCTCGGATTTGAGGTTCAATTCCTCGAGCAGTTGTTCGGCCTGTCGGTTCAAGGCCTTCTGCGCCCACAGTGGGCTCCAGAACGAATAGCGATAACCGCGAGACCAGAGCAGCGCGCAGCGGATATTCTCGAAGACCGTCATGCGATGGAAGATCGAGGTAATCTGGAAGCTGCGGGAAAGGCCCAGGCGATTGATCCTCTGCGGGGGCAACTGGTCGATGCGTGTGCCGTTCAGCGAGATGCTGCCGGACGAGATCGGAAAGCGGCCGCTGATCAGGTTGAACAAGGTGGTTTTTCCGGCACCGTTCGGCCCGATGATCGCGTGACGCTCCCCCTTGGCGATGTCGAGGTCGACACCGCGAATGATCTCCACGGGGCCGAAGTTCTTTCGCACGTCCTTCAGGTTGAGAGCTGCTGGTTCCATCACGGATTGCGCTCCTTGAGATCTGCCGTCAGATCCTCCCAGACCTGTGCGAAAACGCGAGCCTCGCGGCGCAGCCAGTAGCCTCCCGCAACCAGCAGGACAGCCGTGACGAGCCAGGGGGTGATGCTGGTGGCCTGGATGGTATGGCCGAACAACTCAAGGTTCTTGCCCTGTGCTTCTCCGATGGTGAGGAACGATGACAGCTCCACGATGCCGGAGAAGCCGATCAACGTTGCCATGGCCGGGAAGAAAAGGCGCAGGTACGGCACGACAAGCTGGCGGAGGCGGTGCGCGCGCGCGATTGGTCCGTGCGCCTCGATCATTCCCGCAAAGCCCGTCGGAGCGTACATGACCATGCCGATGAACAGCACGCCCACATAGATCAGCCAGGCATTCGACAGCAGGCTGAGACCGCTCTGCAACAGGGTAATCAGGACTGCGCCAAGGATCGGTCCATAGAAGAACGTGGCGCCACCGATGTAGGTCATCAGCACCACGTTGGCCGAAAGCGGACTTGCGACAGCATCGTAGGTCACGATCTCATAGGTGATGGCGTAGAGCCCACCGCCGATTCCTGCAAAGAAGCCGGACAGGGCGAACTGCAGGAAGCGCACGTGGCGGGGATCGTAGCCCATGAACTGTGCACGCTCGTAGTTGTCGCGCGTGGCGTTCGCCATTGCGCCGAGCGGGGTCTTCGTCAGGAACAGCATCCCGAGGGCGGCGATCACGGTCCAGGCGACGATGAGGTAGTAGACCTGGATGGACGAGGCGTAGGACAGGCCGAAGAGGCTGTGGTCGATCATGCGGTCCGTGGTGACGCCGCCTTCACCGCCGAAGAAATGATGGAACATGATGCCTGCGGCGGCCATCAGTTCGCCCAGACCCATGGTGATCATGGCGAATGCGGTGGCACGCTGGGAGGCCGAAATGTAACCGTAGACAATGCCGAAACCGAGGCCGGCAAATCCAGCCAGCAACGGAATGAGTTCCATCGGGACCGGCAGGCTGCCATCGCCGGCGGCATTCAGGAAATGAATGGTGCTGTATCCGCCAAGGCCGAACAGTACGGCGTGGCCGAAGGACAGCAGGCCGGATTGGCCGAGCAGCATGTTGTAGGACAAGGCGAAGATCACCATCATGCCCATCTGGCTCATCATGGTGAGCAGAAATCCCGACTGCCTATGGGCGTGCCAATCGTAGAACAGCCAGGGCAGGACGAGTACGAAGGCAAGTACTCCCAGCCAGAACCAAACCCGCCGGATGTTCCCGCCACGTGCAGAAGCCATGGCGGGGGAATGCTGAATCCCTGCAGTATCGTTCATGTGTCGCGAGTCCCCATCAGGCCGCGCGGGCGGAACATGAGCATCAGCACCATCAGGGCGTAGGGCAACAATGGGCCGACACGGGAGATCGGTATCGAGAGGATTTCGCCAGCAAGATTGTCGGTCCCGATCCAGGTGGCGATGGGGCCGATCAGCTCGGACAAGGAGCCGTCGATGGAGACGGCAAAGGTCTGGACCAGCCCGATGATGATGGAAGCAACAAAGCATCCGCCGAGCGATCCGAGACCTCCGAACACCACGACCACGAAGATGATCGGTCCAAGGGATGCGGCCATGGCGGGCTCCGTCACCTGGTAGTTGCCGCCGATGACACCGGCGAGGCCTGCGAGATAACAGCCGCCCGCGAATACGATGGTAAAGACGCGCGGTACGTTATGTCCGAGTGAACTCACCATGTGCGGATGGGTCAGCGAAGCCTGGATGATCAGGCCGATGCGTGTGCGAGTGAGGAGGAGCCGAATGGCCAACAGCATGCACGCTGCGACCAGCAGCATGAAGGCGCGGTAGGCGGGAAAGTCGATGCCATAGAGGCTGAACAGCGGAAAATCGAGGCCAGGTGGAATCCGGTAGGGTACCGGCAACATGCCCCAGACCATCTGCACGCCACGCTCGATGATGAAAAACAGGCCGAAGGTGAAGAGCAGTTCAGCGATGTGGCCGTTCTGGTGGGCCCGGCGCAATCCCCAGATCTCGATGGCGGCGCCGATGGCGGCGCATACGATGGGCGCTATGATCAACGCCGACCAGAAGCCAATGAGCCGGCTGCATTCATAGGCAACGTAGGCGCCGATCATGTAGATTCCAGCATGGGCGAAATTCAGGACACCCATCATGGAGAAGATCAGTGTCAGGCCGCTGGCCAGCATGAACAGCAACATGCCATAGACGACGCCATTCAATAGCGAAATAAGAAATATCTCCATGCCGCATGATCCCCTGGGGTGCGAGCAGACAGAAAATTCATGCTGGTTTGCGTCCAGGGAAAAGGGTTGGCAGGATGCGGATTTTTCAGATGCCGAAGCCCCATGCCAACTCGCCTGTGCGGTGCGTGCCGGACGCAACAGCCTCGATCATGCGCCTTTTGGGCGTTTCATCTTGCATTTGGTCGGGAAGGTGAGGTCCTTGGCGCTGGAGGAGCCCTCGGTTTTCCAGCCCCAGCCGGTGCCTTCGGAATCGTACTTCACCGGTTTGGTGAACAGGGCTGTGTAAAGCGGGGTGAGAAGCTGGTGATCCGCCTTCCGTATGGTGTTGACCTTGCCATACATGTCCTTGACCTGCATGCCTTCCAGGGCCAAGGCGATCTTCAACGGTTTCGTGCTGCCGGACTTGTCAATTGCGGTTGCCAGCATGTCGAACATGGTCTGGAAGTTGACCCAGACATAATCGAAACCAGGGTTTGTCGCGCGCCAGCGCTTCACGAAGTCCTCCGCAGTGGCATTGTTGGTCTCCGCACCGATGTTATCATTGCCTTCCATGACGGAGACCGCACGATTGCCGCCACCATCGCCCATGGCTGTCGGAGCGCCGTTCAGGTGTGCGGATAAGGTGAAATATTTGAGATCAAGCCCGGCTTCGTTTCCCGCTTTTACGAGCAGATTGAAATCTGGTCCCCAATTGGATGTGATAATCGCCTGGGCGCCCGAAGCCTTGATCTTTGGAACATATGATGAGAAATCCTTGATCTTTCCGAGAGGTACGAATTCACTGGCTGCAATTTTTACATCTGGGCGGTACATTTTCAGGAACTTCCTGGTGGCACGTGCCACGTCGTGCCCATACATATAATCCTGGTTCATTAGGTAGACGGTTTTGATCGTTTTCGGCAGGTTTCTCGCAAGAGTCGCGACGCGTTGGGATACGTTGGCGGCTATGCGAAAATGCCAGAAATCGCAATTCTCTTCGGTGAGAGGATCGGATAGAGCCCCAATGTTGATATAGAGGACGCGGTGGTCTGGATTGCGTCTGTTGTATTTCTTGACGCCTGCCTCCATGGCCGCGGCAACGTTGGATCCGATGCCGCCAATGACGACTGGAATGTTCTCGTCTGTGGCTGCCTTGAGCTGGATCAGCGCTTCGGCGGGTTGAATCTTGTCATCGAACGCCTTGATCTCGAACTTTCTGCCGAGTGCCCCGCCTCTTGCGTTCACATTGTTCATGGCGAAGGTAAGCATCTTCAAGTATGCATCGCCGCTTGCCGCAAATGTTCCTGAGAATGGTCCGATGAATGCAACCTTGATCGGGTCTGCCGCCTGGGCTGTTGGAGCTGCGAAAAATGGTCCGGACACAAGGATGCTGGCCGCCAGCCCGCGGAAAAGTTTGAGCATATTTCCTCTCAATAAACCGTCTCTGATTACATTATGCGGTTCTTTGTTGCCGCCTGAATCTTTAGAATGGTAGGCCCGCTTTCAATCGGGTGTCAATCTACATGTAGGTAATGTTCGCGAATGTAGCGGTTTCAATCAGTTTTGAATGTCGGTGCGATATTGACGATCCTGATTGTGTTGCGTGACGGCCTGGTTTTGGAGCGAATGTTATTTCAGCGGATGCAATGGGGTTTGTTTCTTGATTTTCTTTTGAAGGAATATGGGCGGGCCGGTGCCAATGGCCGCGATGGTGTGGGGGGGCACCGGTGGTTGCCCGTGCAGCGTCGGCTGCGGTGCGTCTTTCCTGCATGAACGAGCCCGAGAGCTGTCAGGCGTAGGCGAGATCGGCCCGCGGTGGGTGGGTAACGATCGACTTCTGCTCGGGCACCGGCTTCAGCAGTTTCGCGATGTCGGGTTTCGGACGGGCCAGTTCGGGATTTTCGGCAAATGCCGCTTCCATGGCGGCGCTGACGTTCAACACCTGGCGATCGGCACGATAGGGGCCGATCACCTGCAAGCCGAACGGCAGGCCCTTGCCATCAACGCCACAGGGCAGTGACAGGGCCGGATTGGTCGTCAACGTGATGAACCAGCTCATTGCCAGCCAGTGATAGTAGGTGTTGAGTCGCTTGCCGTCGATTTCCTCAAGGTAGAGGGTCGTCCACGGGAACGGCGAGGTCGCGACGGCTGGCGTGATGATGATGTCGAATTCGTCGAAGGCCTGCTGGAAGCGGCGGAACAGGCGGGTTTGCGCCGCGTGCGCCCAGGCGCCGTCGGCGAGCGACATGGCTGCGCCCAGCTCGTAGTTGGCGCGAATGTTGGGGCCGAGCAGCGACTTGTCCTTTTCGTAGTCATCGCGGTAGCGGGCGACAAAGCTGGTGGCGCGAATGACGTCGAAGCAGCGTTCGGCCTCGCTGAAATCCATGGAGAAGGCGTCGCAACTCCTGAAGAGATGGCGCATGGCGCCGAGTTTCTTCTCGAAGGCGGCCTTGATGTCGGCGGAGACGATACCCGTTCCGAGATCGACGCTGTAGCCGACGCGCAGCTTTGCGAGGTCCACGGGGTGTGGCGCGCGATAAGGTGCGCTGGCGATGGGGAACGTGAGAGGGTCCCCCTTGTCGAAGCCGATCTGGCTCGCGAACAGCAGGCAGGTGTCGGGCACGTTGCGCGCCATGGGGCCAAGTACGGAAATGGGTGTCCAGCCGAGGTCACGAGCTTCTGCGGGAACCATTCCGGGTGTGGGGCGAAAGCCGACGACGCCGCAGAACGCCGATGGAATGCGCAGCGAACCGCCGGTGTCGGAGCCGGTGCAGATGGGAAAGAGGTCCGCAGCCAGGGCGGCAGCGGAGCCGCCCGACGACCCGCCGCAGGTCAACGACGGGTCGAAGGGATTGCCGGTCGCGCCCCACACCGGATTGCGGCTGTTGGCGCCTGCGCCAAACTCGGGCGTGTTGGTCTTGGCGACGACGATGGCGCCGTCGCGGCGGACGCGATCGACCATGACGCTGTCGGCGTCAGGCACGAAATCCTTGAACAAGGGGGAGCCGAACGTCGTCAACAGGTCCTTGGTCTTTTGCAGGTCCTTGACGCCCAGCGGCAGGCCATGCAGCGGTCCGGTTTCGTCATTGGCCAGGATGCGGGCTTCGGCTGCCCTGGCCTCGGCGCGGGCGCGGGCAAAGCAGCGGGCATTGAGGGAGTTAAGCGCCGGTTCGACAGCCTCGATGCGTGCGATATAGGCTTCGAGAACCTCGACGGGCGACAGGTCCCGGCGCTTCATGCGGTGGACGAGTTCGACAGCCGTGAGTTCAACGATGTCCGGTTTGTCCGACATGATCCCGTCCTTCTCCTGGATTGAAAGGCGCCGCGGCCGCGACATCTCCAGTGGCAGTTCAATCAGAGGAAGACGCCGTGTCAATGGACCTTCGCTGGGCAGGAACGGGCGCATTTTGCGGCGCTGGTCAACGCGGCAGCAATGTTTCGGTGATCAATGTGACGATCTCGGTGTAGCTGCGCACCAGGATGTAGGTGGCGAGGCCGGCGATGAGGCCTGCGGGGATGGAGAGCCAGTCGAGAGCGCCCCAGGTCAACCAGGAGACCAGCAGGACCATGAGCGGCGACAGGATCAGGGCGGCGTTTGCGCCGTGTCGCACGATCAGGTCGAGCATGGGGAAGCGGTGGGTTGCGGGTGCGGGACGTGTTTCCGCATGGGCTGTGTGCCCGGCACGGCGTGCAGCCTCCTCGGCTGCCAGAAGGCCAAAGACGCCGGCCTTGACGATGCCGCCCACGTAGGCGTTCCTGCCGCCGCCTTCCAGGCCCCCGGTTGTGGCGCCGGCGGCGAGCAACCCGGGAATGGGGGTGCCGTTCTTTCCAATGACGCGGGCGTTGCCGTCGATCTCGATGCCGCCCATGGTGTAGGTGATGCCGGGCCTGACGCGGATCGCCATGAATGGTGCGGTGCGGATGGGCTGCGCCTTCACGGGACCGGCCCGGGGCGGTGCGAGATTCGAAAAGTTGCCGCTCGAGATGGCGGTGTTGTGTTGCGCTACGGTGTCTGCGAGGGCGTCGGGGGGCAAGTCCAGTTGGGCGGCCAGTTCAGCGATGGAACCGGCGCGACGGATGGTAGCGCCTGCCTCTTCCAGAAGCGGGTTGGCCGGAATGCGGTGTGTCCTGCCGGGCCCCTCCCAGATGTCGGCATCGAAAATGGCGATGGCTTCGTCCGGAGCGGGGCGGCGGGCCAGGGCATTGGCCATGGCGATGCCGCCCTGGCTTTCATCCGCGATGCGTCTGCCATCGGGACCGACAATGACGCCTGTGGTCGTGAAGGCATCGAGTTCGGGATAGGGCCAGAGATTGTCGCTGGTGGAGGCCTCGCGGGCCAGCAGGTGACCATAGAAGGGGCGCAGGTTGGTGAGGCGGGCACCGGCTTCGGCGGCCATGCGCATGCCATCGCCCATGCCGGTCGCTGCGCCGCGCTGGAATATGGCGTCGAAGTTGGGGCCGATGTGTTGCGTGACAGCGGCGCGGTTGGCCTGGAAGCCGCCATCGGCAACGAGGACGGAGCGTGCTCCATAGCTGACTTCGCGGCCGTCGCGTTCGGCGATGACACCGTTGCAGGCGCCGTCCCTGATGCGAAGGCGAAGGGCGCGGGTGCGCAGATGGGTTTTTCCACCGGCTGCAAGAAACCGCGCCATCAATTCGCGCAGGGCGATGTCAGGGCCGCGGTCGAGCCAGTCGAGACCTGGGACGAGCGCGCGCGGCGGCGCCATGCACCAGCGGTTGGCTTCTAGCATGTTGAAGCGCATGAAGCGGGTGCCGTGGTCCTGGAGCCAGTCGACCAGCCTGCTCGCGTTGCGGGCAAGTGCCTTGGCCTGGGCGTCGTTGACCTCGCCGGAGGTGGCCGTGCGGATCGCGGCGTACAGTTCGTTCCAGTCGCGTCGGACATCGAGAAAGCAGATGTGGACGATGCCGCCCGAGAACCTTGAATTGCAGGGGTAGCGGTCACCCTCGCCCTTTTCGAGCAGAATGACGCCAAGGCCCAGCTCGGCCGCGCGGGTGGCGGCGATGAGCCCGCCGAAGCCGCCGCCGATGACGATCAGGTCTGCTGTGTCATTGGTCGTGTTCACGGTTCGGGGGACCTGGGAAAAGCGAGGTGCGGTGACGGAATCGTGCAGGATGGCGGTGGCGGCAGGTTCCCAAGTAGCGCACAGGCCTGGCGCATATTCAAGATGAAGGCGGCGTTTGCCGCGAGCCGGTTGCCTTCGGTGATGGCCGGGCTGTCAACGGCGTTGCCCGCTGCCAACGTGCGTGCTTGGATCAGGGGGTACATTCCATCAACCAGGCGAGGATAATGTCATGCTCTACGAGCTTCGTGTCTATGATTGCTGCCCCGGCCGGCTGCCGGCGCTACTCGATCGCTTCCAGAACACAACGCTGGCGATCTTCGAGCGGCATGGCATTCGGCAGGGTGGGTTCTGGACGACCGTGATCGGCGGGCACAATCACCGCCTGACGTATTTCCTGGTCTGGGAAAGCCTGGCCGAGCGGGAAAAGAAGTGGGGCGCCTTCCAGGCCGATCCCGAGTGGATCGAGAAGCGGGCGGCGAGCGAGAAGGATGCGCCGATCGTGGCCAACGTCACCAGCGAGATCCTGGCACCGACAGCGTTTTCGAGTGTGAAGTAGGCGCGGGAGTGGTTGCCTCCCGGCAGCCCCGGACAAGGCGAAGCGCCATCCGGGGCTGAGCTGACGGGATCATTCCGGCGACCTGCGCCGGGATGATTTTGGACGGCGCGGAACGGGGCAGGCGGCGGGAGCGACCTGCTAGAGTTCGATCGTGCTTCCGATGCCGGCTGCAACGGCTGCCTCGTAGGCAATGTTGGCTGCAATCATGTCTTCCATGGCGTTGCCCAGGGAGTTGTAGAGCGTGATCCCGGTGTCGCTTGTCCGGCCCTGTGTCGTGCCTTTCAGAACGCTTCCGAGATCGGCGCCGCGTGACTTGTCGATGCCGGCCAGCTCGGCGCAGCCCACCGGCGCAGGTTCGAACGCCGTCATCGCCTCGACGAACAGCCGGGCGCGACCGACCAGGCCTTTCGGGACTTCGCTGTGTGGTGGCGCGAAGCCGACCGAGGTCACATGTGTGCCGGGTTTGACCCAGTCATCCTGGATGACAGGAGTGGTGGACGATGTCGTGAGGCAGATGACGTCTGCCTGACGTGCGGCGGCCTCGAGATCCGAGACCGCCTTGCTGTTCGGGATGCTCCCGGCAAGGCTTTGCGCGGTGGCTGGTTGGCGGGCGTAGACAGCGATCTCGTCGAAGGTGCCGACGAGGTTCAATTGGCGGACATGCTCCCGCGCCTGCACGCCGCCGCCAACGACCAGGGCTTTTCTGGCGCTCCGGCGTGCGAGCAGGCGCACCGATAGCATCGCGGCTGCCGCCGTCCGGATGCCCGTCAAGCTGCCGCCTTCGAGAAGAGCCACGGGCGCCCCGGTTGTGGCATCGAAGAGGGTGACGAGGGCCTGGTGGCTTTCGAGCCCGAGCGCATGGTTGCCATCGAAGACATTGACGGTTTTCAACGCGATGTGCTGGCCGGGCGCCCACGCCAGCATGGCAAGCGAGAAGCCCTTGCCGGGTACATCGACCTTGGGCCGCGGGGGGGCCTGCACGCTGCCGTCGGCCAGTGCCTTGAAGCCATCGGCGAGCGCGTCGATCACCTTCGCGGGATCGACCAGCGCCAGG
Organism: Hyphomicrobiaceae bacterium; assembly: GCA_047971765.1. Lineage (GTDB taxonomy): Bacteria > Pseudomonadota > Alphaproteobacteria > Rhizobiales > Hyphomicrobiaceae. The sequence continues at coordinate 12,437 of JBKDZY010000558.1, forward strand.
ATGTCGGCGCCGGAAATGGTCAGCAATCGGGTCGCGGCCTGTGCCATGATGTTCACACGATCTCGTTGGCGAGTCTGCTTTCCCCGCGCTGGAGGCGGGCGACGTTGTCGAGCAGCAGGTCGATGACGCGATCCTCGTAGCGCACGGTTTCTCCGCCATTGTGTGGCGTGAGAATGACATGGGGCATGGTCCACAGCGGCGAGGTGGCAGGCAACGGCTCTTCCACGGTGACGTCGATGGCGGCTCCCCTGATCGTGCGCGCCTCGAGGGCTGCGACGAGGGCCGCTTCATCGCAGACCTTGCCGCGGGCCATGTTGACCAGATAGGCGGTGGGCTTCATGGCGGCCAGTTCACGCTGGCCAATGAGACCGGTGGTTTC
>JBKDZY010000559.1:0-2304 GCA_047971765.1 Hyphomicrobiaceae bacterium
TGCCAGGATCAAGGCTGGCGATGTCGAGACTGCCGTGCTGTTACAAGCAGCAAAAAGGGGGAGATCCTTCCCTCCCCCTTCAGAAATACAGCCCGCAGCGTGAAGCATGATTGCAGACGGGCGCTCGGCTGCGTGCGCACCTTCGTCCTGGGCGCGCAACGTGTTCCCATTGCAAACACCCGCACGCGTCGTCAGCCGACGATCTCGTCAAGACGGAAGTTCAAGGTTATTTCGCGCTCGGCCGATGCAGGGCTGTCCGAACCGTGCGTGGAATTTTCGCCTTTGGAAACAGCAAACTGCTTGCGGATCGTACCATCGGCCGCCTGCGCGGGGTCTGTCGCCCCCATGACCTCACGATATTTTGTGATAGCCCCCTCACCCTCAAGAACCTGCAAAACGATCGGGCCTGACGTCATGAAGTCGACCAGTTCGCCGTAGAACGGGCGCGCTGCGTGTTCCTCATAGAATTTCTCGGCCTGGGCGCGCGTCCAGCGCACGCGCTTTTGTGCGACGATGCGCAAACCGGCCTTCTCGATGACGGCGTTGATGGCGCCGGTCAGGTTGCGGCGGGTGGCGTCCGGCTTGATAATGGAGAACGTGCGCTCGATGGCCATGTGCTGGTCTTGTCCTGATTAAATGTCGTTGATTGATCGCGGCGGGTTATAGACGCGGGCCTTGGCGCCTTCAAGCGGGACACGTATCAATTTACCCTCAAAACCATGAATTTTGCCTACGTATCGCCCGGATTCCGGGTTCAAACGGTTCTGGTTCGAGATGCGGGCTACCTATGACATCGCGCACCGGCGGCCAGCGCTGGATCGAGCAGCCGTTGACGCTGGCCCGCGTTCGGCCCAAAACATGGTCAATACGGGATGAGTGCCGAACCGAAAGCCGGTTGCGGCGAATCGCTGTTTGGGCTGCCGCATGGCACAGGCGTTGGGGATGGACGGGGTTCTATGTCGGGCAGTTCGACGGAAGACAACTGGTACATTGCGCGCGAGGGGCAACAACACGGGCCGATTTCGGATGCCGAGATGCGCCTGTTCGTGGACAATGGTCACCTGAAGCCTGGAGACTTGGTGTGGCGGCCTGGATTCGCGGACTGGCGTCCCGCGGCATCGGTCTTCCAGTCCAGTTCCGCGCCTGCGCCCCAGCAACAGGCAGCACCGCAACCGGCAGCATCCGCGCCTGCTGCCGCACGACAGCCGATGAAGCCGGCTGAACCTGCCCCTTCGCATGCCGAACCATCACGTGTGCAGCCTGCGGCATCGCCGGGAGATGAAGCCTCGCGGAAGATTGCCAGCATGGGGGCCGGAGGCCAGCAGGCAAGATCTGTCCAGACACCTGGTGGCGAGCACCGACCTGCGCAATCAACCGGGGCCACGCCGCACAGTGCCGGCCATTATCCAGCCAGCCCGAAACACCAGCCCCAAACAGCTGCAACAAACAGTCCGCAGTCACGACAGGCGCGACAGCCCGTCAGCATTGAAACTGACCCGCACACCGATGCCTACCAGATAGATCAGCAACGCCCCGCTCCCAACAAACGAAGCGCAGCACGTCTCGTCATGGCAGGCCTGTTGATGGCGATGATCGGTGGAAGTCTGGCGTACATCATCACGAACAAGGATGCGATCTTGTCAATGGCGGGCGTCGGCACCTCCGCATCTGGTGAAGTCCCGCTGATCAAGTCCGGCGGACCAGCACGGACCGAGGGCGAAGCCACGAATCAGACCGCGGCCCTGCAGAACCCAGCACCGATAGCACCTCTGCCCGATACCCAAGCCCCGGCGCAGGTTGCTCCGCCGCCAGGCACATTGACGACACCGCAAACAAACATGGAATCGAGTGTCACTCCGACGGCAACCGCTCCGGTGACGGACACTTCAGCCATTGATGCCTACTACCAGAAGAGCGATCTGTGGCAGTATATGAAGCGCAACCATCCGGACTGGTACAAGAAGCAGATAGATGCCGCAGCGGGAATGGCGGGTAGCGAGAACGGCATGCCGCCGCGCGCCGCGACGAAGGGGCTCGTAGATGGCCTCGTGGCGTTGCGGCGTGAGAACGCAGAAGCCGCGCTGCAATCCGACTCGGAAAAACTGAAAGGCATCGCACGTGCATTCCTGAAAAACCTGGAATCGCTCGCAGCCAAGAGCTCAGACACCTGTTATGCGTTCATCAGTCAGGGCGAGTCGAGTCCGGACAGCATCGATCTTTTTCACCATCCGGCAAGCGCCCCGGCCCTCGAGGGTCAGGCCATCGAGGTGTTCCGGGCGATCGATGCCGGCAAGGCCACCCCAG
>JBKDZY010000560.1:0-4421 GCA_047971765.1 Hyphomicrobiaceae bacterium
CGCGACGAGGGCGGTGTTGCCTGTTGCGCACCGGGGTGCGTGCCAGGACGTCCCGAGGTGAATGGCGCCGTCGCGTCGTGCGGGCTGCCAGGTCCGGCGCGCCCTGCCGGACTGGCCGTCGGCTGTGGCGGCGCATCGGGACGCGCGCCAGCGGACCGCGCGCCTGGCAGGCCGAGACCTTGACCGCCGGCAGGCTGGGCTGGTGCCGAACGCGGCACCGGTGGCTGCGCCATGCGTGACGCCGTTGCCGGAGCCCCTTGCCCCGGCCCCGCGCTATTGGGCGGCTGACGGAACGGTGGCGGCTGGGTCTGGCTCTGCTGCGGGGGGCGTGTCGCCGGAGATGTCGGCGGCATACCGTTTCCATTCGGTGCCCGACGGGGCTGTGGCGGCGCTTGTTGCCCGTTCGACGGTGACGACGGCGGTGCCGTGACCGGCGCGGATGCGTTGTCAGCGGGCGCTGCGGCGGCCTTTGCCTGTTCAGCCTGGGCTGCCTCCGCGTTCTTCCGTTTTTCCTGCACGCGGATGAGGCCACGACGACGCATCCGGCGTTCCGACTTGCGCACGAGCCGCAGGAGGCGAAGCACTTCATCCTCGCTCATGAGCTCGCCGTAATGGAAGCCCTGGGCGAGCCTGCACCCGATGGAGCGCAGGAACGTGGCGTTTTCGGCAGTGATCACGCCCTGGGCGACTACGCCCCGATCGAGTTCCTGGGCCGAGGCGACCAGGGATCGCACGACCGCCTGGTTCTGCTCGCCCTGGGCGGACCATTCCACCAGCGACCGGTCAAGGCGGAACGCATCGAACGGCAGGCGGGCCAGATAGGTTATCGAGCTGTAACCCGTGCCATAGCCGTCCAGCCACAGGTCGATGCCGCATTCACGAACGGCTTCCAGCACCTGCGTCGCCTGCTCGGGATTTTCCATCACCAGCTGCTCGGCGACGGCGAACTTCAAACTGCCGGCCTGCAGCACCTCGCGCGAGCGGATATGGCGAACTTCCTGGATCAGGTCGGACGACAGCAGCTTGCGGTTCGAGATATTGATGGCCATGAACAACGGACGCTCCGGCCGGGCCAGTTCCTGCTGCCAGCGATGCAGGTCCTTGGACGCCTGGGCGACGACATAGGCGCCGATGCGGGAGACCAGATCGCTGTCCGAGGCGACGGGAAGGAAATCCGCCGGTGACAGCGTGCCCGGGCGCGGGTGCTGCCAGCGCAGGGCCGCATCGAAGCCGACCAGTTCGTCATTGGCGAGGGCGACAATCGGGCTATACACGACCTTGAACTGGCGCTGGCTGAGCGCCTTTTCCATTTCCCGCTCGAGATCGGCGCGCTCCTGGCGGTCGGTCTGCATTTCCGGGGTGAAAATCTCGGCGCGGTCGCTACTGGACCGCTTGGCGCGGTGCATTGCGATTTCCGCTTCGCGCAACAACTCGCGCGAATCGGGCGTCGAACCATCGAACAAGGCAATTCCGGTGGACCCGGTCAGATCGATCTGCTCGCCCGCGATGCGCATGGGTGAACGCAGCGACAGGCGCACGCGCTCGGCGAACGCAGCCATGTCCTTGGGATCGGCAACGCCAACCAGCATGATGGCGAACTGGTCGCCGCCGATGCGTGCGAGCGTACCTACCGGGCCGACGATGCGCGACAACCGCTTGGCGACGGTGAGAATGATGCTGTCGCCGACCACCATGCCAAACGACGCGTTGATGGTGCGGAACTGATCGACATCGACCAGCATGACGACCACCTGGTGTTCCGGACGGCGGTCGGCAGCGGCTTTCATGGCCGTGGAGAGCCGATCCAGGAACAGCTCGCGGTTCGGCAACATCGTGAGGCTGTCGTAGACGGCGTTGTTCAGCAGCCGCTCCTGGGCGCACTTGACGTCCGTCGTGTCGCGAACCAGGCCAACGCAATGGATATTCCGTTGGTCCGACGTCGGCACGCTGGCGCCTTCGAATTCCAGCCAGCGGTAGGAGCTGTCGGCGTGGCGAACCCGCACGCTGGCATTCAACGCCCCGCCGTCGTGCTCCTTGATCTTCTGCAGTTCCAGCCGGAAGCGTTCACGGTCCGCGGGATGCAGATAGCCGAGCAGATCGTTCACGCGGGTCGGCAACTCGCCTGCTGCAAGGCCGAGCGATGTCTCGATGTCAGGATCGACGACAAAGTCGTCGCGGCGGACATCCCACTCCCAGAACGCGGCAGCGGCACGGTCGAGGGCGGCGAGGCGCATCTGCTGGCTGCCGGCACCGGCGCCAAAGACCAGATCGGTAGACCTGAAGGCGTACTGCGTCACCGTGAAACCGATCAACACCAGGATCAGCACGAACCCGGACACCATGCCGTAGACGGCATAGTCACCATCGAGCTTGCCGGTGAGGGTCAGCGACGCCCCGAACAGCCAGACAAGGAACAGGATCCACGTCGGCATCAAGGCCAGCGCGCGATCAAGCCCCCGGAAGGCGAGCAGCAGGATCAGGCCCATGCCAAGCACACCGATGACGAGGAACGACAGGCGGGCCACCGTGGCTGCCAGCCGTGGGTCCAGGATGGCCAACCCGATGATCGCGAGCTGGGCTGTAATCCAGACGACAAACAATGTGCGGGCAAACCCGTTCCACAGGCTGACCCTGAGGAAGGCCGCGAGGAAGATCACGATACTGGCGGCCACCGCGGCCTCGGCAACCGCGCGGTACTGGGCGTTGTCCTCAGGCTTCATCTGGAAGAGCTTGTGCCAGAAGCCGAAGTCAACGCACAGCAGTGCCAGGATGCACCAGGCCACCAGCGCGGCCGTCGGAAAGATGGACTTGTGGTTGGCGGCAAACACGGCCGTGAGGAACACCGCCAGGATGCCGGTAATGCCCAGCATGATGCCGTTGAAAAGCTGGTGCTCGCGCTGGCGCTGCTCGAACTCGATCGGGTTCCACAATTCCGTGCGCGGGATACGCTCGGACATGATCTCGGCTGCGTAGGTGATGGTCTGGCCGGGCTCGATGGTCAGCCGCCAGATATCGACACGGTCATTGCGAATGCGTTCCGGTGCGAAGCCCGACGAGTGCGCGACAGCGGTGATGCGCTGCGAGTCGAGATCAGGCCAGATGACATTCGAGCCGATGGGCGAGTAGCGATTGGCGGTCAACCACAACTCGATGTTCTTGTTGGTGGCATTGTGGAGCGCGAACGTGATCCAGTTGGGCTTGGTGCCCGGATGGCTGGCCCTTACGGCCATGCGGGCGGTGGCGCCATCAATCGACGGAGCGGTCTCGATCTGGAGTGTATCGCTGCTGCCGGTATAGGTGTTGCCGATCGAGAGCACGTTGATCTGCTGCTCTTCGCCGGTCAGGTTGACGGCCTTGAGGGCGAACGCGGGACCTGCCGCCAGGACCAGCGTGCAGAAGGCCGCCAGCGCGACCACCAGCCTGCGCGCAGCCCTCCAGCCGCTTGTACAGGGCGACTTGGGAGCATCCATTCCCGGGAACAGGTCTGCGCCACGCTTTCTCATGCGATCGGGCCCTCGCAGTCGCGCACCCTGGCGACCATCGGAATGTCGATTTGACGTTCCCCGCCGGGCAATACTTCAGGACGCCGCCATTGGGATTGGAATTCCATGGGAAACCGGCCCGGCCGCGCGCCGGCGCCAGACTTCTCGTCAGCCAGCCGGGCAAAAAGGAGATGATCCTCCCAACGGCCGTTGATCTTCAGGAAACGGCGGGCAAGGCCTTCCTGACGGAAGCCTCCGCCGCCCAGAACGGCAATGGAGCCCGCATTGCGGGGCATGCACGCCGCATCCACGCGATGAAGGCGCAGGTTCTCGAACGCGAACTGCGAAACCGTCCGCAGGGCCTCGGTTGCGTATCCCTGACGGATAAAGGGACGCCCGATCCAATAGCCGACGGACGCGGACTGCGTGACGCCGCGGCGCACGCCCGACAATGTCATGCCACCAACCATCGCGGCGTCGCTCGAGCGGAAAATGAAGAAGGCGAACCCAGCCCCTTCGCGGCGCTCGAAGGCATAGCGGCGCAGGCGTCGCCGGTAGGCAGCGCGCGACAGTTCGTCATGCGACCACTGAGGCTCGAACGGTTCGAGGTGCTGGCGGCTACGGCCGCGAAGCTCCGCCCACTCGTTGTAGTGACTGCGATTCGGAGAGACCAGGACGAGGCGTTCGGAGCGCAGTGGCGATCCGGTTCGTTTCCCCAGCAATGTCAGCAGCAGCGACATTTCCATGCGCGGCAGCACCGCCCCCCTTCAGTTCTCCATCACCTCATCGGCTCGATTGCCATGTTGGCGATCCGCTCGCCCTCACCCCCCATGCCCACCAGGGCGACCGTTGCCCTGGATCCCGTCAACATCGCGGCCGCCGCATCCCGCACACCTGCGGCCGTCACTTGTTCAACGCGTTCAAGCAGTTCCTCGGCCG
>JBKDZY010000561.1:0-3708 GCA_047971765.1 Hyphomicrobiaceae bacterium
GCACGAATGGGCAACACTTGCGGCAACTGCAGCCACCTTCGCCATCACCATCGCGCTCTACATCGCCATTCCGAAAAGCTTCCTGCCGCTTCAGGATACCGGCCTCATCACGGCATCCTACGAGGCCCATCCCTCCACCTCCTTCGAGGCCATGACCCGTCTCCAGGCCGGCCTCGAAACGATCATCTCGAAGGATCGCGACGTGGCGGGCGTCATCTCCGTTCTTGGCCTGTCGGACCAGAACCTCACGCCCAATGCCGGCTACCTGAAGATCATCCTGCGCCCGCGGGACCAACGCAGCGACCGCGCGCCCCGGATCATCGCCCGCCTCGCCACTGCCGTTCGCCAGCTTGGCGGGCTCACCGTCACCTTCCGCCCGGTGCAGGAAGTGCAGATCGCAACCCGCAACTCGCGGGGCCTCTACCAGTTCACCCTCACAGGCACGAATGGCAAGGACGTGTCCCACTGGGCTGACCGCCTCGTCCAGGAACTGAAGACCGACCCGCGCCTGCGCGACGTCGGAACGGACGAGCAGCGCGGCGGCCTGCGTGCCTTCGTCAATGTCAACCGCGCACTCGCCGCCCGCGTCGGCGTGAGCATGGCCAACGTCAACGACGCCCTCAACGACGCCTTCGGCCAGCGCCAGATCTCGACCATCTACGCCCAGTCAAACCAGTATCGCGTCGTCATTGAGGCCGACCCTGCCTACGCCCGGGATCCTTCCGCGCTGGACCACATCTACGTGCCGTCGTCAGGCGGCAACCAGATCCCGTTGAACACCATCGCCCAGGTCGAGCGCACCACGGCACCATTGTCCGTCCTGCGCCAGGACCAGTTCCCGGCCGTCACGGTGTCCTACAATCTGGCGCCACACACATCGCTGTCGCAGGCCATCGAGACGACCCGCAGGGCCATCGCCATGCCCGCGTCCATCACCGGCAGCTACGCAGGCGAAGCGGCGGAGTTCGCCCGCGCGCTCAACGGCCAGCCGTGGCTGATCCTGGCTGCCGTCGTGTGCATCTATCTCGTCCTTGGCATACTTTACGAAAGCGCCATTCACCCCTTCACCATTCTCACGACCCTGCCCTCGGCCGGCATCGGCGCCGTACTCGCGCTCTGGGTCACCGGCCTTGATCTTTCAGTGGTCGCCCTCATCGGCATCGTGCTGTTGATGGGCATCGTGAAGAAGAACGCCATCCTCATGATCGACTTCGCCATCGAGGCCGAGCGCCACGGCGGCATGTCACCATTGGAGGCCATTCTCGAGGCCTGCCGCCTCAGGTTCCGCCCGATCATGATGACCACGCTTGCAGCTCTCCTGGGCGCCCTGCCGCTGGCCATCGAATCGGGCACCGGCTCCGAACTCAGGAACCCGCTGGGCATCACCATCATTGGCGGCCTGCTGCTCTCCCAGCTTCTGACGCTCTACACGACGCCCGTCATCTACCTGAACATGGAACGCCTCAGGGCCTGGATCACCGGCGGCGTTGTCGATGTCCGCATCCCGCGTCATCCGCACGACGACACCGGCGGGACGGGACCATCAGGGACCGGTGTGCCCATGGCAGACGCCACCGCAGCCGCCTCCGGCGGCCACAGGGAGTGAGCCATGGCGACGGGACACGACAACGGACGCCGGGTCGAGAGCAGCATCGGCCACGTCGCGCTCAATTTCTCCCTGCCCTTCATCACACGCCCGATCGGCACCGTCCTGCTGGCGCTCGGACTGTTGTTGTCAGGCATCGTCGCCTATCACGTCCTGCCGGTCGCGAGCCTTCCCTCCATCGAGGTCCCGATGGTCCTGGTCCGCGCGTCCCGGCCCGGTGCCGATCCCGCGACCATGGCCGCGACCGTCGCCGCACCGCTAGAACGTCACCTTGGCGGCATCTCCGGCGTCACCGACATGACCTCCAGCAATGGCCTGGGCTCGACCACTATCCGCCTCCAGTTCGACCTGGACCGGTCGTCCGACGATGCCGCGCGTGATGTGCAGGCAGCACTCAATGCGGCGGCAGCCGACCTGCCATCGGACATGCCGACATTGCCGACCTACCGCAAGATCAACCCCAACGCCGCGCCGGTCCTCATCCTCGCCCTCACGTCGAAGTCGGTCCCCATTTCGACCGTCTACGACGTGGCCGACTCCGTCCTGGTACAACGCATTTCGCAGGTCGATGGCGTGGGCGATGTCAACGTGTCGGGCGCCGAACAGCCGGCCATCCGCATCCGGCTGGATCCCGGCCGCCTCGCCGCCATGAACCTGTCGAGCGAGGACGTGCGCCAGGCCATCACCGCCGCCACCACGCTCGTCCCCCTGGGTACCATCGACGGGCCGGACGACCTGGTCGCCATCGACACCAACGCCCAGCTTACGACCGTTCCGGACTACCGCTCGATTGTCGTGAAGATGATCAACGGCACGCCCGTGAAACTCGGTGACATCGCGGAGGTCGCACAGGCAACGCGCAATGCCCGCTCCGCAGCCCTCTTCAACCTGCGTCCCGCCGTCCTTCTGTTCATCACGAAGCAGCCGGATGCCAACGTCATCCAGACGGTCGATGGCGTGAAGGCCGTACTGCCCGACCTCAAGCGCTGGATGCAGGCCGGCATAGACATCAACGTGCTGTCGGACCGGACCGCCACCATCCGCGCCTCCGTCCACGACATGGAATGGACGCTCTTCCTGTCCGTTCTCCTGGTGATGCTGGTCGTGCTGGTCTTCCTGCGCCGCGCCGCCCCCATGTTCGCCGCCGGCATAACGGTACCGCTGTCGCTTGCCGGCACACTCGGCTGCATGTGGCTGGCCGGTTTCTCGATCAACAACCTGACCCTCATGGCTCTGGCCATATCCGTCGGGTTCGTGGTCGATGACGCCATCGTCATGATAGAGAACGTCTATCGCAATCTCGAAAAGGGCCTGCCGCCGGTGCAGGCGGCCATTACCGGCGCCCGCGAGATCGGCTTCACGGTCGTCTCGATTTCCCTGTCGCTCGCCGCAGCATTTGTCCCCTTGATCTTTCTCGGGGGCATCCCGGGACGCCTGCTCAACGAATTCGCAATGACGATGCTGTTCTCGATCGCCATTTCGACGGTCGTCTCGCTGTCTGTCACACCGATGCTGTGCGCCCACACGTTGCGCGCCGCATCCGGCCGCCGCTCCCTGGTCGACCGGATATTCGAGGGTGCCCTCGATGGCCTCGTCGCCGCCTACATGGCAACGCTGGACACCGCACTGCGCTGGCGCTGGCTGACCGCGCTGACCATACCGGCGGTGCTGGCGGCCTCAGCGGTCCTGTTCGTCAAACTGCCGAAGGGCTTCTTCCCGACGGATGATACCGGCCTTGTGTCTGTCTTCATGACGGGCGCGCCGGATGCCTCGTTCGAGCAGATGCGCGACCTGCAGGAGCGCGCCGTCCGCATTGCCATGCAGGACCCCGCCGTCGAAAGCGTCGGGTCATCTGTCGGCGCGTCATTCTTTTCGACAAGTGGCAACACTGCCCGCATGTATATCGGCCTGAAGCCGCTCTCCCAGAGGCAGGGTGTTTCCTCCGCCGCCGTGGCGAACCGCCTGCGCCGCCCCTTGAACGCCATCCCCGGCATCTCGGCCTTCGTCAATCCCGTGCAGGACATGCGGGGCGGCGGCGGCGGCCAGTCCCGGGCCCAGAACGAGTTGTCATTCTGGTCGACCGACGCCAATTCCCTCTACGA
>JBKDZY010000562.1:0-1544 GCA_047971765.1 Hyphomicrobiaceae bacterium
GGGCGCCCCGCCGATTTTCGCACCCTGACGGCGCTCGCGCGCGTAGGCCTGCGCATGCTGGGTCGCCCGCTCCGCGATCGCCACACCTTGCACGCCGACCGCGAGGCGCGCCTGGTTCATCATGATGAACATCGTGTTGAGGCCACGGTTCTCCGTACCGATGAGATAGCCGAGGGCACCCTCACCTTCACCGTAGGTCATCACGCAGGTCGGGCTGGCGTGAATTCCCAGCTTGTGTTCAACCCCCGCACAGACCACGTCATTGCGCGCACCGGGCGTGCCATCCCCATTGACCAGATACTTCGGCACCAGGAACAGCGAAATGCCTTTCGTGCCAGCTGGCGCATCGGGCAGCCGCGCCAGCACCAGATGAATGATGTTTTCCGATAGCTCATGGTCGCCGTAGGTGATGAAGATCTTCGTGCCGAAGATCCGATAGGTGCCGTCCCCGTTCGGCACCGCCTTGGTGCGGATCTCTCCCAGGTCCGATCCCGCATGCGGCTCGGTAAGGTTCATGGTGCCAGTCCACTCGCCCGTCACCATCTTGGGCAGGTAGGTTGATTTTAGTTCATCCGTACCCGCAATCATGATCGCGTGGATGGCGCCCTGTGTCAGCAGCGGGCACAAACCGAACGCCATATTCGCCGAATTCCAGACTTCGGCAGCCGCCATCTGCGCAATTTCCGGCAGCCCCTGGCCGCCAAACGCCACCGGGCAGGGCAGTGCCCCCCAGCCTTGCTCGACGAACTGGCGGTAGGCATCGGCCCAACCTTGCGGTGTCACCACCCGGCCATCAACGAGCTTGCTGCCCGCCTTATCCCCAATACGGTTCAACGGATCGAGAACTTCGGAGCTGAATTTGCCCGCTTCCTCGATGACCGCGCCCAGCGTATCGGCGTCAAGATCACCGTAAAGGCCGTCTTCCAGCCGCGCTTCAAGATTCGCCGCAGTCTTGAGGGCGCGCATAATGTCGTCTACTGGAGCCTGATACGTCATGGGCGCCTGTCTCCTCGCCAGCCTCGTTCTTGGTTAACCTGGAGACTAGGCGGTTCGCCCGCAAAGCGAAAGGGCTGCCCTTGACCTATTCGTCAAAGGAGTAAGGCATGGCCGTCGTGCCCGCCAACGCGCAAAACATCGAGGCCGCGGGCGCATTGATCCGCGCTGGTGAACTCGTCGCCTTCCCCACCGAGACCGTCTATGGGCTGGGCGCGGATGCCAGCAACGGCGCCGCGGTTGCCCGCATCTTCGCCGCCAAGGGCCGCCCCCGCTTCAATCCGTTGATCGTCCACATCGCCAGCCTGGCCGAGGCCGAAAAATTGGCGCACTTCCCCCCTCTCGCCCTGGCTTTGGCCGAACGCTTCTGGCCAGGCCCCCTCACCATGGTCCTCAAGCGGCGCGCTGACGCCGCCCTTTCCGATCTGGTCACCGCCGGCCTCAATACGCTCGGCGTGCGCATGCCGGCCCATCACGTTGCCAGCGCTCTCATTACCGCCGCTGGCCGGCCGCTCGCCGCACCGTCGGCCAACCGCTCTGGCCACGTCAGC
>JBKDZY010000563.1:0-7008 GCA_047971765.1 Hyphomicrobiaceae bacterium
GCAACTCCAGCGCCTTCCATGCATAGAGCCAGGCATCCGAGCCTTGCGCATCCCCGAACGTCGGGGGCAACTTGCCTTTCATGTCCGCCGCGACACGGTAGACCGGCACCAGCGTGATCGCCGGAGCCTGCCTGTCCAGGTAGGGAATGCCGTGCGAATCCAAAAGCTTGCGAACCGGTCCCGGTGAGAACACGAAATCGTAGCTGGCGATGTACTCGGTCGAGCTGTTCCGCTCGGACCTGACCTCGAAACTGTCGATCATGCGACCGGCATTGGCATCCTTGAGGGTATACAAGGACTTGTAGGCGGTGACGGGAACCAGCCGCTTCAACAGCGATCTCAACGCTGCCTGCTGTCCATCGGCGACGGCCTTCTCCTTGGCGGCCACGGCATTCTCGGCCCGCGCCTGCACCGGATAGTTCCCGATGGTGAAAACCTTGTCGCTGCGGTCGGCCGCAGCCGGCGCCCATGGAGACAGCGCCATCAGGAAACCGATAGCGCAGCCGAACAGGACCATTCTGGCCCGCACGCGCTGCCAGTCTGAGGATTTGCCGTTGAACCCCATGCTTCCCCGTCCCTCGCCGTCCATAACCCATGCCCAATGCCCCAATATCGAGGCAGAATTGCGGGTAAGCAAATGCCCTTTTGTCCACTCCGGGTGACTACCACGCTGCGCGAATAACCTGGCAAGCCTGTTGCCGGGCAAACCGCGACGTGTCACATGGGGCGCAGGTCCAGAAACAGATGATGCCGAGACAATCATGACCGAGCCCGGCCCGAAACCCCCTTCGCCCCTCTCCTACGCCGATGCGGGCGTTTCGATTGATTCGGGCAATGCCCTCGTTCATGCCATCAAGCCGCTGGTGAAGGCAACTCGCCGTCCAGGTGCGGATGCCGATCTTGGTGGTTTTGGCGGTCTCTTCGACCTTAAGGCCGCAGGCTACCGGGACCCCATTCTCGTGGCGGCCAACGACGGTGTCGGCACCAAACTCAAGATTGCCATCGAAACCGGATTGCACGACACCATTGGCGTCGACCTGGTCGCCATGTCCGTGAATGACCTGGTGGTCCAGGGGGCCGAACCGCTGTTTTTCCTTGATTATTTCGCGTGCGGACACCTGGATGTCGAAACCGCAAAGCGGGTCGTCGCGGGCATTGCGGAGGGGTGCCGCGACGCCGGCTGCGCGCTGATCGGTGGCGAAACCGCCGAGATGCCGGGCATGTATAGCGGCGACGACTATGACCTTGCAGGATTTGCCGTTGGCGCCGTGGAACGCGGGGAAATCCTGCCGCGCAGCGACATCACCGCGGGCGATGTCCTGATCGGGCTTCCCTCCAGTGGCGTCCACTCGAATGGCTATTCCCTGGTGCGCAAACTCGTCGCCCGCGAAGGGATCTCGTGGCAGGCCCCACCACCATTCGCGTCCGATACGCCAAGCCTCGCCCATGCCCTGCTGACCCCGACCCGGATCTATGTCCGCCCGGTCCTGGCAGCTATCCGCGCCACAGGCGGAAGCGGGTCAGACGGCGCGATCAAGGCACTGAGCCACATCACCGGAGGCGGATTATCGGAAAACCTGCCGCGCGTTCTCCCGGACGGAATTGCCGCCCGGGTCGATCTCACGGCATTGCAGGTCCCCGCTGTCTTCAAGTGGTTGCAGGCGGCAGCCGGTATCGATGATGAGGAAATGCTGCGCACGTTCAACTGCGGTGTCGGCATGGTCCTGGTCGTGGCCCAGTCTGCCGCCAATGATGTCGTCAAGGCCCTTGGGGACTCCGGTGAAGCCCCGTTCGTCCTGGGGACGATCGAGCCCGGCACGGGCGTGAAGTCCGAAGCCAAGGGCAAGGGTCTTGCCGAGGCCGTTGCGTACACGGGAACGCTCTGAACCTGATAGCCCCACCTCCGCGCAGCTATCGCCGGCTGGTCCTCACAGGATGGCTCCGCAGCCGCATATTCGGGATGATCGCGCCCTCGGCCTGCGCCGCCCTGAGCTTGTCAATGCCGATGGCCTTGCCCGTGAACTGCTGTGCCCACATCAGCGAGGCAACCGCCTGGTTTGGCCGGAACCGGAGCACCGGCGCACTATCCGGCTGGTCAAGGATCTCGACGGTATAGGCCGCATCATGCGCCTCGAACTGCTGCATGATCGGGTCGTCAGGATTCTGGGTCATGAACGGCGTTATCGGAAACGGTCGGTAGCTCAGCTCTTCCGGGTGCTCATCGTCATAGGCCGGCGCGGAAATCCAGCCTCCCCAGTTGAACCGGTTCACATCTGAAAGCGAACTCCCGGCCAGTGCGTTGCCATCAATGCTGGCCAGCCGCTGTCCATTGCGTCGGTCACCCGGAAGGGCCCGCATCACGCCGGGCGGCGGCGGCAATCCTGAACTTGCGAGACCGTCCATTGATCGCCGGTAGCCGTGACGGTCGGCAAGCTGCGGGCCGCGCACCAGCTTCGGAATAGCCCCTATGCTGGCCAGCCCGGAAAGTTCTGCAAGCCGCGCGCGGTCACCCGCTCCAGGCCCCATCGGCGCAACAAGGTTGGCGGGCATGATGGCGGGCTTCGGCTGCTCGACAAGCGAAGGCTCTACGGGTTGCAGGCCGTTCGGAAGCAGGGCGACACGCTCGGTTCTCGTGGAACGCTCATGCCGAGCCTGGGCAACGGCGAAGGACGCCGAACCATGCCTGAGCTCTTCCCTGAACGCGGCAATCTGCACCGCAAGCGGCTTGTTCTTCACCCGCGCGATCTGCACGTCCCGAGCGGTGATCGCGCCCCCAGAAGCCGGCATATGCTGCGTATGACCGGAAGGAAACAGCAAGGCCAGTTCCTGGCGCGGCAGGCGCGGCCAGCTTCGCACCCGGTCGGTATCAATGTGCACGAACGGAATGGCCGACGTCGGGTAGTAGCCGACACCACCCTGTTCCTCGATCAAGGCCGAATAGCGCAGCATCTTGAGCGGCACATCGGGAAAGTAGACATCCGACGCCTTGCCGAGGACATGGCGGCTCTGCTTGGCCTGTCCGCCGCGCGTCCGGCGCAGCATCTCATTCGTCTTGCGGGAGCGGTAGCCGGAAATGAGATGAATGGGTTCCTTGGAGCCAAGCTCCTTGTGGATCTTCCAGAGCAGGTCGAAGAGCGCCGGGTCCATGTGCGTCTCTTCGTTCCGGCGGTAGTCACGCATGATATGGTTGAGCTTCTTCAACGCATCCGGAATGTATTTGCCATTATGCTTGAAGGTGACCGTAAGGGTTTCCTTTGTATGGATATTGTAGATGGAAATGGTTCGGTCGCCGCTTTCGGCGCGAACCTGGCCCACGACACAGGTCGTGAGCACAAGTGAAGCGATCGCCGCGCTGGCGACCAGCCGCCATCGACGAGAAAACACGGTCGTCCCCCTGCGCAACATTGCCGGGCAGCATGTCTTGCTGCGGCCCATCCTATCCCCCGGTCTCCGGCTGCATATCGGTGGCAGCAACGGCTGAAAAACGGTCCTGAGACCAGTCTCACATGGTCAACCAGCCTTTATTAACAGACTGTTCTTTCAGTCTAGGCGGAGATCTGGACCGCGTTGCGGCAAAACCAGGGCAAAAAGCCAGACACGCCGTCAAGCCGAACTCCCAATAGAAAACCGCGCCCCTCCAGTCCGGAAGAGACGCGGTCACTGGGTTCCTGCCGATTACGACTTCGAGTGCACGACTTCCGCCGCTGCAACCGCACCGCCGGCCGCCCGGGTTGGACGCTCAGCATTATCTCCATCGCGGCGGTAGACGAACTCCTCGCCATTCAGGTCGATGGCAGGGATCTCGTCCTTCTCACGCCAGTAGTCCTGGGTGTGCTGCCACTCACGCTTCTCGCCACGCTTCGGCAGCAGATGCATGCTGCGGAGCAGATAGCCCGGATTGAAATTCTCCGGATCAATCCACTCCAGCAGCGGCATGTCCCTGTCTTCCTCGCGCAGCCGCACCGACACACTCTTGGCACCCACGTCCTCCATGTGGGTGAGCAGCCGGCACACGAAGTCGCCGATGAGATCGGAACGCAGCGTCCAGCTCGCACGGAAATAGCCGAACACCCAGGCCATGTTCGGCACGCCCGTGAACATCATGCCGCGATAGTTCACGGTTTTGGCGAAATCGACAGGCTTGCCGTCGACCTCGAAGACAACATCGCCGAGCACACTCATCTTGAAGCCCGTCGCAGCCGCAATGATATCCGCTTTCAGCTCCTTGCCGGATTTGAGCAGGATGCCTTCTTCCGTAAAGCGCTCGATATGATCTGTGACCACGGAGGCCTTGCCTTCCGCGACGCACTTGAAGAGATCGGCATCCGGAATGAACGCGATCCGCTGGCGCCAGGGCCGGTAGCTGGGCGTGAAATGCGTATCCACATCAAAGTCCGGGCCCACATGGCGCCGCACCTCGTCCAGCAGTTCCTGCTTCACTTTCTCCGGCTCGTCGAAGGTACGAGCCGTGAAGGCATCCTGGTCATGCAGGATCTGCTTGCGCGCGATCTCGTGGATCCAGTCTTCGTCGATATGCAGCTTGCGGAGCTGCTCGGCAATCTCGATGGCATTGCGCCCGGTACGGAAGAACGTGGGCGAACGCTGCAGCATGGTCACATGACTTGCGACCCCCGCCATGGCCGGCATCACGGTGGCCGCCGTCGCACCGGACCCGATCACGATCACCGACTTGTCCTTGTAGTCGAGATCCTCGGGCCACTCTTCACAGTGGACCAGCTTGCCCTTGTATTTGTCCATGTCCGGCCACTCGGGCATGTAGCCGTCGTTGTGCCGGTAGTAGCCCTGGCACATGTAGAGGAAATTGGCCGTGAACTCGGCGGTCTCGCCCGTCTCGAGTTTCTGCGCGGTCACGTGCCAGAGGTTCTCGCTGCTATTCCAGCGCGCCTTCACGATACGATGCTTGTAGCGGATATGGCGCGCGAGATCGTTCTCCTCGATCACCTCGCCCACATAGCTCAGGATCTCCTCCGCCGTCGCGATCGGAGGACCAGTCCACGCCTTGAAACGATAGCCGAATGTATGGAGGTCACTGTCCGACCGGATGCCGGGATACCTGTGCGACCACCAGGTTCCGCCAAAACTGTCAAGCGCTTCCAGCACCACGAATGTCTTGTCCGGGCACTGCTGCGTAAGATGATAGGCGCCACCCACGCCCGAAATACCTGCCCCGACGATCAATACGTCGAAATGCTCTGCCTTGCTTGCCGCTTGCGGCACGTTCGTGGATCCATCCATTGGCTCACCTCAATATCCCGTGATCTCTTAGCTCGTATGACAGCAATGGTAGCAAATAGCGCTCACAAAACTACCTCTCTGCCCTGTATGCCGCAGCCTGCCGCGCGTGGGCACCACCGCAACAAGAAAGGCAGTTCAGGACGTAGCCTGATGATCTGCCCTTTTTCCTCAATCGACAATAAAAAGTTTGGCCCCTTCAGGCCCTGTCCGCGAACGGTGGGGCTCGGCCTTGTCTGCCACCTGATAGCTTTGGCCGGGCTTCAGCACCACCCGGCGACCGTCAGCAAGCTCTGTTTCCAGGAGCCCATCGAGAACCAACAGGATGTGTCCCTTCTCGCACCAATGGTCAGCGAGATAGTTGGGTGAATACTCGACCATCCGGACCCTGATCCCACCGAACTGGCGCGTTCGCCACAAGGCATGGCCGGTTTCCCCCTTGTGCTCGGTCTGCTCGACATCACTCCAGTCGGTCGTGCCAAAGGGTATATCTTGCATCTGCATAACATCGCTCCTGCTGGTCTGATCGCTCCGGCTTCAGTCCCCTTGACCCATGTCCGGTGCCGATGGCCCGCGGCGATCACTCGCCTCGTCTTCGTCATCGGTCTTCCCGCCAGGAATGAAATAATTGCCGCCGAGCCAGTTCGCGAGATCGACGTCAGCACATCGCTTCGAGCAGAACGGCCGGTAGCGGGCCACCCCGGGCTCCGAACAGATCGGGCACTGTCCGTGATCGTTGGCCGGCGTGAGGTTCTTGATCTTCGATAGTCGTGCCATCCCTCTCCTATTCCGGCTCGGCTTCTCCAGCCCTCAGCCAATTGAAATGTATAGGGAAACCTTCGCCCAGCAGCATGGCGGCGACTTCCGTCAACGGCAACCCCACCACATTCGTGTATGAACCCGAAATCTTCTGCACGAAGCACCCGGCAATACCCTGGATCGCATAGCCACCGGCTTTCCCACGCCACTCGCGCGAGGCCAGGTAACTTTGCATGTCCTCCTGGGACAATCGTTTGAAACGGACCTTGGTCTCGACCACCTTGAGCCGCACCTTGTCGTCCGGCGTCACGAGCGCAAGGCCGGTCAGCACCCGGTGGCTCCGGCCGGAAAGCCGCAGCAGCATCGCCAACGCTTCATCAATATTGTCGGGTTTGCCGAAAATACTGCGCCCATGGCTGACCACGGTATCCGCGCCCAGCACGTAGGCTTCCGCCAGATCCTTGTCATTGGCAATCAGGTCCCGCGCGGCCTCCGCCTTGGCTCGTGCCAGCCGCGTGACATATCGCCTCGGCATTTCCGCACGCCTCGGCGTCTCGTCCAGTGAAGCCGGCCTCAGCGCATCCGGTTCGATCCCGATCTGGGACAACAGCATCAGCCGGCGCGGACTGGCGCTGGCCAGGACAAGGCCTGGCCTCAGGTCCTGGCGCCTCCCGACCGGTTTCGTGCGTGCCCGTGTCTGCCGCAGCGTTTCCCGATTCGGCAGCACGGACCGGCCAAGAACGCCGAGAAAACCGGACTTCGATGTGCTCATGACTGGGCTTATCCCCTCGCAATCCCCGCCAGACGCCAACCACAGGTTCGCAGACGTAGCGAGGCTGCCGGGAATTGCCAAGTATTGGCAGCCCGGATCAAGAATTTTTCCCACCGTTGAGATTGCCCGCAACCAGGGCTCGCAGTGCGGCCTCTGGTCGGCTAAATTGCCGCCGAAATTGCGGAATTGACCGATCCGCCACGAACAAACCCATGGAGTCCGCC
>JBKDZY010000564.1:0-3343 GCA_047971765.1 Hyphomicrobiaceae bacterium
TCTCGTCGAGGCACAGCTCGATGAAATGATTGCCCGTGCCAAGCGAGCCCAACTGTTCCATTGGCCGCTTGTGGGCGATCTTTGGATGCTTCTCCAGGATCGCGCCATACCGGCCTTCGAGCTTGCGCCAACGGCTTGACACCGAGGCAGGTGCGACTGCCCATCCCCCCTTCAGGGATCGGCCCTGCATCGTGACGAAGCCATGTGGAACCGCACGTTCGATATCAGAGCGAATGGCCTGGAGATTGTCGGGAAGATCGTTCGCCGACAGCGTCAACTGCCAGGCCATCATCCCGCAACCGATATCGACACCGACGGCAGCCGGAATGATGGCACCCTTGGTCGGGATCACCGAGCCAACGGTCGAACCGATTCCATAATGCACGTCCGGCATCACAGCGAGATGCTTGAAGATGAACGGCATCGACGCCGTGTTGAGCAGCTGCTTCTGCGCCTGCTCTTCCACCGGCACGCCGCGCGTCCACATCTTGACAGGGCGCGCATGATTGCCTGCCGCCCGTGCCGCCTCGGAGCGCTCGGCCAGAAGTTCAAAATCGCGATTCATGACGTAGTCCAGTTCCCAAATGGTCGTTCTTTGACTCTTCCGCCAACAGAAGTCGTGGCGACGAGAATGATGAAACAACGGGCGCTGTGCGATGCCTTTTGCATCCACCTTGCCCCACCTGCTCTATCCGCTGAGCTACGGCACTTCTCGCGAAGCCCCGGCGGGAGTCGAACCCGCGACCTGATCGTCCTCTGCGATGTAGTTTCATCGGCATTCGCCACGGTCTTTCCTGCACGTCGAGAGTACCGGCGACAACAGGCGATGGGATTTCCAGAACACCAAGGCGTTCAGGCGAGGACTCGAACCTCGATGGCTTCCGCCGTTACCAGATGTAATCCCATCGGCATTCGCCGGCTTGTTTCAGTCCAACTTCATTTCTTCGATCCGCAACTTGGCAACGCAAAGCGCGTGTGACGACGAGGTTTTGGTGAAACTCCTGCTCTACCACTGAGCTACGGGTCCATAAGCCCCCACAAGGGCTTTAGCGGACCCGGCGGGAGTCGAACCCGCGACCTGGCCGTTGACAGCGATGTAGTTCCATCCGGCATTCGTCACACTTGCCATGCATCGGTATTTCCTTGCGCTTCAATTGGCAGCCGGGGGGACGAGTTCTTGTGCTCAAGACATCCTTCGGTTTGGAGCGATGTAGTCTTGGGCAGCATTCCCCCCGGCTTGTTTTAGTCACTTCATGGCTCGACCTTTTCGATCTCGCCGACCCAGTGCTCGGAGCCAAGCCGGCCCTGGGCAAATTGCGCGACGATCTCGAACACGGCATCCGAAAAACCGGCAACATTCAGGATGTCGTCGCGCTCGGGCGTCTGCGTCGTTCCGTAGGGCTGGATGTCGATGCAAACGAGCCTAGCGTTACGATTCTTCCGCTTCAGCTTCATCCACTCCGTCATCACGCCTGTACGATCGGCATGCCTGGCATCCATCCAGGACTGGTTGTCCGAGATGAGCACCACCAGATCCACGACGGCTTTCGCCTTGTTCAACGCCGCGAGAGGCGCTGAGCAGTTCGTTCCGCCACCACCGACCGCCGCCAGCCTGGCCGCATTGGTCATGATCGAGTCGCGTCCGTTCAAGGCCACGTCGACAACGCGGTTCTCGAACGGCAGAACCTTTGCCGCCGGATTCTGACGCAGCATTGCGGCCGCAAATAGTGCCGCGGCATCAATGCAGCGAACAACGGATGTCGCACCCTTGCGGTAGCCCGTCACTGGCGATGACATCGAGCCCGACACGTCAGGCGCGATCACTACCTGACCGGACAACTGCGGCACATTGGAGAGCGAAGTTTCCATCGCGTCCTGAAGTGCCTCGTGTACGACATGTGGCACATCCTTTCCTGCAGCCATGCACGCGCTCATGATCTGGAACGGCAGCACACGCGACCTGGCGATCTCGGCCGGATCCTTCAACCGCGCAGCGACCATCTCCGCGAAACCGTCGATTGCGAAAACGCATTGACGATCAAATGTGTTCAGGTTCATGCGAAGCATCTGCCATCCGGCCTTTTTCGCGATCTCCACCCAATGCTCCACCGTCAGCTCCAAGGATGTGAGCATCTGGAACGGAACGTCGGGCACCGGCAACGACGGGTCACGCTTGAAGGCTTCGAACGCACGCTGAGGCTCCGGCAACGCCGCCACATCATAGGGCTTGCCCAGAAGCCAGGCGTAAAGCGCACGGCGCTCCGGCGTGGCAGGCTTGGGGTGCACCATCTTGACGACATCAGCAAGTGACGGCGATTGCCCGACAGCGGCGCGCATCAAGGCAAGATCCGAAGCGGCATTGAGCCAGCCCTGGATCTCGGCCTTGGGACGCGAACCGAGCGACTTGCGACCCGTCGCGCCCGAACGCATGATCTGCACGAACGTGCGCAGCATACGAGCGTTATCGACGACATACGGAAACACCCTGGCAAAGCGCACCGGGTCACGCCGCGACAGCACCGCAAGCAGCAACGCCGGTGTGTCCTTCATATGCCCCCGCTTGCGCACGTAGACGGCAGCCTTGGCGAGGAACTCAACCGGTACCCTTTCCGCCAACTCCATGAGTTCTGAAAGCTGGGCACGCGCATCCGCATAGTATGTGCGTGACAGCGACCCTGTCATGGCGAGCTGGGCAAGCTGATGGCGCGCCTCCAGCGCGTAGGCAGGAGCACCTGCGCGATTCATCATCTCGGCGCGCGGAAGGATCCTGCCAACATAGGAAGCAAATAATGACTTATTGGCCATGGCTGGCCTCCATCGGCTGAACTCTGTCACTCCGTCTCCCGCCTACCCGGGGGCACCATTTTCGCAGTGCCCGGACGGCGGGAGCCGGTCGGATACCAATGACATTTGCAGGTGACGTGCCAAATCCGGGCGCGGAGAGATTTTTCAGATCAACTTATTGATATACATAGAATATTATTGAAATTGAACAAACCACCCCCACACTGATGCTTGACATATCATATAAATTTATCGACATTTTTATACTAACATATAAGAGGAAAAATGAAAAAGCGCGTCGTCATTGGCTTTCTTGGCTCCACGCTCGATCAGGGCCGAAGCCCTGAGCGCTGGCAACGTTGGCGGCCGACAGTGGCCATGTGCCAGCATGAGGATTTCGTCGTTGATCGCCTGGAAATGCTGCACGGCAGACCACACACCACCCTTGCCAGACGGATCGAGAAGGACATCTCCCAGGTTTCTCCGGAAACCGAGACGCGGCGCCACGTTCTCGACTTTCGCGACCCTTGGGATTTCGAGGAGGTCTACGCGGCGCTGC
>JBKDZY010000565.1:0-3563 GCA_047971765.1 Hyphomicrobiaceae bacterium
CTAACTTTCCGGCGCTAGTGTCCCGACCGCAAAGTTCGTCAGTTCAAACCGCACATTCGTACGAACTTCGCGGTCGGGACACTTGCGATATCATTGGCCTAGTGTGGCGTCATGTTCTGAAGTTCGCTTGCAACGTCCGCCGATATGATGGAGCGAACTTCAGAACCGCCACACTAGAGCGCGTCCGCTTCAAGTGCTATCAAGAGGGATGATCGGACGCGCTTTATCTATTTGTTTTAGAGGCTGGTTTACGTCTTCCATGGGCGCGCGAACGCTTCCATCCCGGACGATCAGGCTCTGGGCGAGGGAGTTCCATGTCGATCCTGAAATCTGAAATCAATCCGTCTTCCGAGGTGTTCCGTGCGAACCGGGAAGCCATGCAGGTCCTGGTGGCTGATCTGGAGGCCAAGCGGGCGGAGGCTGCCGTTGGGGGGCCGGAGAAGCTGAGGGAGCGACATCTGGCGCGCGGGAAACTGTTGCCCCGGGACCGTGTTCTGCGGCTGCTCGATCCCGGTTCGCCTTTTCTCGAGTTTTCCCAGCTTGCGGCCATGGGCCTTTATTCCGGGGATATTCACGGGGCGGGGGTCATCACCGGCGTCGGGCGGATTTCGGGGCGGGAATGCGTGATCGTGTGCAACGATGCCACGATCAAGGGCGGGACCTACTACCCGCTGACGGTGAAAAAGCACCTGCGGGCGCAGGAGATCGCGGCGGAGAACCGGCTGCCGTGCGTCTATCTGGTGGATTCGGGTGGCGCGAACCTGCCGCACTGGACGGATGTGTTTCCGGACAAGGACGATTTCGGGCGGATTTTCTACAATCAGGCACAGATGTCGGCTGCGGGCATTCCACAGATCGCGGTGGTGATGGGGAGCTGTACGGCGGGTGGTGCCTATGTGCCGGCGATGTCGGACGAGACCATCATCGTGCGCCGACAGGGTACGATCTTCCTGGGAGGGCCGCCGCTCGTGAAAGCTGCCACAGGCGAGACGGTTTCGGCGGAGGATCTGGGCGGGGCCGAGGTGCATACCCGCTTGTCCGGCGTGGCGGATCACTATGCCCTCAACGACGATCACGCCCTGGAACTGGCGCGATCGATCGTGGCGACGCTGTCCCCGCCTGCGCGGCCGGACATCATGTTGCGCGACGCCCTGCCACCGCGCTTCGATGCCGACGAGATCGATGGGGTCGTCCCGTCCTCGCTCGCGACGCAGTACGACACGCGCGAGGTTATCGCCCGGCTGGTGGATGGCTCGGAACTCCATGAGTTCAAGCGCAACTACGGCACGACGATCGTGACCGGCTTTGCCCATATCGAGGGCATCCCGGTGGCGGTGCTGGCCAACAACGGCATCCTCTATTCGGAATCGGCACAGAAGGCGGCGCATTTCATTGAGCTGGCGTGCCAGAGGAAAATCCCGCTGCTGTTCCTGCAGAACATCACCGGTTTCATGGTCGGGCGGGATTCGGAAGCCGGCGGCATCGCCCGCAATGGCGCCAAGATGGTGATGGCGGTGGCCAACGCCAATGTGCCCAAGGTGACGGTGGTCATCGGTGGCAGCTATGGCGCGGGCAACTATGCCATGTGCGGCCGGGCCTACAGCCCCCGGTTCCTGTTCACCTGGCCCAATGCGCGGATCTCGGTGATGGGTGGCGTGCAGGCGGCCAGCGTCCTTGCGACGGTCCGGCGGGACAATATCGAAGCCGAGGGCAAGACCTGGAGTGCGGAGGAGGAGGCCAAGTTCAAGCAGCCGATCCTCGATGCCTACGAGCGCGACGGCCATCCCTACTACGGCACGGCTCATATCTGGGACGATGGCATCATCACCCCGAAAGAGACGCGCCGGGTTCTGGGGCTGGCGTTCTCGGCGGCCCTCAACCAGCCCATCGAGGAAACCAGGTTTGGCGTGTTCCGAATGTGAATGCTTGTTCGAACCGGTGCCGGGCCCTGGAGGCTCCCCGCGTGTCCAGGTGCCCGAATTTGCTCGAAATGGGGGGACCTATGCGGCAGCGGAAATTTTCTTTTTCTGCCCTTTTCTTATGAATTTTCGATCTGACCCTTGTTATCCGCCCGAGAATGCCAATTTCCTGGGTCCCCAATGATGCGATGTTTTCGCGCCCTGGCGAGGAGGACCTTTCGATGAAGATGAACCGCCGGTTTTTCCTGGGTGCGGCAGCGACTTCGCCGTTTACGGCGCGCGAAGCCGCCGAGGCCGCCATCGCGGAGGCGCAGCGTGTCGCCCAGATGGAAGCGGGCGGCATATCGACATATTCCGACAGCCTCTACACCAGCGTTGCGGTTCCCGACGAGACGCCGACCACGCGCGGATTGTGGGATTTCATCCGAGACGTCGGCATGCCCGACTGGAAGAAGCAGGACCTGATGGAGGATGCCCGACGCTCGCGCACCCTCGATCCGGACATCGCTTCGCTCAGGAGCGTATCGTTGTCACGAAAGATGCAGATGCAATGGGATCGCAACTATCGTATCCTGGTCGAGCGTGCCCATGCGCATACCAGGATGGAACGGATGAAGCGGACGTTCTTCGACGCCAATCCGGATGTGACAGAGTATTGAGGCGCTGTTGACCGGCTGGCCCCCCAAACAGCCGATTGCGCTTCACGGACGCCCGGTTCCTCGCAAGAGGTTCCGGGCGTTCTCATGCTCGCCAGGGCGTTTCCACATGAAGGGGAAACGCCATACGCTGCCTGCGTCAGTAGCCTTCCCCGAGCAGCGGAAAGGCCGGGAAAGGGAAGGGGCGGTGCAGGGGCGTGGTACGGGCGACATAGGTCGGGTCGAGCTCGCCGAACGAGGTCACGCCAAGCAGGCCGAGTGTGGAAATGACTTCGGTTTCAAGGATCTCCAGCATTCGGACGACGGCAGCCTCGCCGCCAGCCGACAGGGCCAGGCCCTGGAGCCGTCCGAGCCCCACGGCATCCGCACCGAGCGCCATCGCCTTGACGATGTCGGTGCCGCGAATGAAGCCGCCATCCACGACGACCCGGGCGCCACCCTGCAGGGCATCGACAATTTCAGCCACGAGATCAATACCGCCGATGCCATGGTCCAATTGGCGGCCACCGTGGTTGGAGATGTAGACGACCTCCACACCATGCTCGACCGCCATCACGGCGTCGGCGGCAGTTGCAATGCCCTTCACGATCAGCGGCAGCTTGCATTTCGCGCGGATGCGCTTGATGTCCTTCCAGGAGAAGGCGGCCTGGAAGGGATCGCCATGGCCGCTGCCGCCAGAGGCGCGGCGTGCGGTCGGTTTGTAGCGCTTGGCGAGATCGCGCTCGCGGCGGCCGTAGTAGTCGAGATCGACGGTGAGCGCGATGCCGGCATAGCCGTGGTCAACAGCGGCTGCAATGCGCTCGTCTACCCAGTCCGCGTCGCCGCGCACGTAGAGCTGGAAGAGCTTGGGATAGTCGGGAACGGCCTTGGCGACCTCTTCCAGGCCCGGCTTTGCGACCGAGCTCAGCATGTGCATGACGCCGAACGTCTCGGCTGCCCGGCTCGGGCCCAGAACGCCATCGGGGTGCATGTCCTGGAGAGAACCGAT
>JBKDZY010000566.1:0-6277 GCA_047971765.1 Hyphomicrobiaceae bacterium
CCCCCCCCCCCCCCCCCCCCCCCCCCCCCCCCCCCCCCCCCCCCCCCCCCCCCCCGCCCCCCCCCCCCCCCCCCCCCCCCCCCCCCCCCCCCCCCCCCCACCCCCCGCCCGCGCGCCCCCCCCCCACACGTGAATAGCCTTACCCGCCGCCCACCGAGAAAAACCAGCTGTCGTGCCACCCAAGGTCGAGGGAATTGACGACCTGGCCGTTGCCAAGGGGACAGAAGGCCGGATTTCCGGGCGTGCCGTCCTTGACACAAACCACGTTGAGTTTTTCAAGCCGGCTCCAGTGGGTCCACTCGGCCGTGGCCAGCAGCGTGAAGCGCTCGGTCAGGCCCTGGCGGAGACTCAGGGTCACGAGGTCTGGCAGTGTCGTTCCGGCCTTGACGGCGGTGCCGCGTGCGGCGGGCGGAAACAAGGAATCCGGGATGCGAACCGTACCTTCGAGTGTCTGATCAATCGACGAGCGGTAGCCGAGCCCGATATTGGTCCAGCGGGTGGGCGCATAGTTTATGCCCAGCGTGAATCCGAAACTGGTGTCGTCGCCATGTGTGATGACGTTGGGATCAAGAGGGGATGGCCCGGTCGCGCTCTTGAGGGTGGCTTCGATGTGCTGGATCTGCAGTCCCGCGCCGATGGCGATCTGCGGTGTCAGCATGTAGGCCAGCGTCGGGCTGAAATTGTAGGTCTTGATGTCGGATGTCCGCGCAAAGGTCTGGCCTGCCCAGAAGCGGTTGGCTGGTTCCGTGACCAGGCCGAAAGGCGAGTTGATGCTGATGGCTGCGACCAGCCGACTGTTCAAACGCCAGCTCATGTAGGATGCGCCGACGAATGCATCCTTGGCGATGTCGCCGCTTTCGCGCGGCAGTCCGAGGTTGACGGGCGTTCCCGCCAGATAGCTGTCACCGGTAATGGTCACATGGCTCATGATGCCGGAGTAGCTGCTTTCGGAGTATAATCCGGCAGGTGCGTAGGCCGCGATGGCGGGGTTCCAGTACATTCCCGACAAGCCACCCCCGCCTGCGGCGTTGCCGGCGAATGACATGCCCTGGAACTCGGCGGACTGTTCACGGACGGCAAAGCCACCCGCGAACGCCTGGGTGCTGACTGACATCGCGGCGGCTGCGAGGACGCAGATAGCCGCACGTTTCATCCCAGAGACGCGCTGCCTAGATCCAAGTCCTGTCATCTTGTCCCCTCGTCCACGCCTGGACTGATTCACCGCGAGCGGCCCCGACCGTCGAAGGGGAGATTACTTCAATTAGAAGGTGTCGGGAATCAACGGCGACTCGATTGAGGGCGCCTGTCAATGATTCTTGCACTTCAAGTGACAAGTTAGTCACAGGAATTTGGCCGCACGCTCCGCGTCAGTCGAACAGGGTGGGCAAGGGCGTCACCGGCTGTTTGCTGCCTTGATCGTTGGGTGGGTGGGCGCGGTGAGAATGTGCAATTCCGTCAATCGCCAATCCAGTCTGACGAATTCCAGCGTTGCGCTCCACCGGCGGCCCGGTTTGACGCGATCGGCGATTTCCAGGACCAGTTTCGTGGGCGAAACGAAGCGTGCTGCTTCAAGCCGTCTGAGCCAGGCCAGGTTTCGGTCAAGCCGGCCACCTGCGAGCCACGTTCCCGCCAATGGTCCCGGTTTGGCCGTGCGTGCCAAGGCCGATGGTGTCTTGCGCCGTATGGTCTGTTGCCAGGTGTAGAGACGCGGCAATTGCTGGGCCGTGATGTAGCGGTCGATCAGCGGGTCCGAGACGAAGGGCAGGGCACGCATTCGCAGACGCTGCCACCAGCTCAACTTGGGTTCTCCACCTGCGGCGGCGAGTTCGGCGATGAATTGGTGGCTTTCGGTGAGCGACGACTTCAGGGAGCGGCGAACAGATGGCCAATCGACCTTCGCTTCCAGCGTGGGGACATCACGTTGGCGAACCGCTTTGTGGATCTGCCATGCTGTTGCGAACGGCCATATGGTGAAGGCGGCGGCGGCCACGGCCACAACGATGAGGCCGACGATCAGCTTTCGCACTGCGCAGGACCTCATGCTTGCATCAGTTGGCCCATGCCATGCTGCCGGGCGGTTGGTGACTTGTCGCTCACGAAGGTGGTGAGAGCTTGGCATGGGCGTCGCGCAGGCCGGTGCCCGCGTTGAAAGACTTTCTGCTCGGCATGGGTTCATTGTTCCTGCGGCGGGTGGCTGTGTGGGTGTGTGAGGTTCGATGATGGCTTGCGCCCCAATATGGCCTTTCCAGGGTCAACCGGTGGCCCCTGTCTCCGGCTACCACGTTCAGATCGCAGGCGTCTTGGCAACGCTGGCCGAGGCAGGCCAGGGCAGGAGCCCCGCGACGTCTGGCAGGCTGACCTTGCCGCTGGCAAGGCGCTCTGAGTGGGTTGGGACATGTCTTATTGGAAACGTGGACGAATCGTCTCATTTGGTCTTGGGCTGGCCAGTGGACTGGTGGTGTTCGTGGCGCTTGCCGATCAGGTGTCAGCGCGAGGCCCTGAAATTTTCCCCGTAAAAAGCGGTCTGGTTCCGCTCGTCGTGGCAACTTTCTTCATCGCGCCGGCGATTGTCGCGGGAATGTGGTCGGGGATGCGGCGTATCGCGGGTCGGTTTGCGCCGCTCGTGGCTATTGTCG
Organism: Hyphomicrobiaceae bacterium; assembly: GCA_047971765.1. Taxonomy (GTDB): domain Bacteria; phylum Pseudomonadota; class Alphaproteobacteria; order Rhizobiales; family Hyphomicrobiaceae. The sequence goes on from JBKDZY010000566.1 coordinate 2,637, forward strand.
GCGTCAGCGTGGCTGCAATCGGGGTGGCGGCAGTGGTTCATCCCGAACTGTTATAGGCTCTCAGAGGGTGATGGTTTGCAGTCAACGTGTGTGTGCGTTAACTCTTCTTTCACGAATTGTTGCGCGGGGGCAACGGTTTGGGTGGGGGACGCCTCTTTTGAGCCACAAACCGGTTTCAAGTTCCACCAAGAAAGCTTCCGGTTTTTGCCCTTCCAGTCGTTGGTTTGTCTGGGACGGCGAATTGGGATTTCGATCGCTAACGTCACTGTCGTCGCCAACAAGTTCTGCCCGTTTGCAGGCTTGGAGGTTTCGATCGAAATTTGAATTGAATGGGTAAGTGCAGGTGCCGTCGTCACGGCTCAAAAGTGCGTTGACGTGGCAAGTGCACGAGAGGCTGGGCTGGAACGCATGAGCGGTCGGTCGAACCACAAACTGGCAGGGTCGGATCATGACCTATGTGCGCGATGTCGGTTGTCATTGCGCCGTTTCGGATGGACCAAGCGGTTTGGTGGACATCTCAAGTCAGACCGCGTTCCGGCGAGAGCGCGGCGTTCTCGTGTGTCGACGGGATTGAGCGGCCTGGTGATTGTGGCCGCCATTGGCGGGTTGTTGATTGCCAGCCATGCCGAGGCGCGGGGCCGCAGCTCCTTCACCTCTTCCAACGGAGCTCTGGAACAAGGGTATTCCGCCTACAAGAACGGCAACTACGCGCTTGCAGAGCAGGCTCTGGGGTATGCGTCCGAGCATGGGTCCCTGTTGGGAAAATACTACCTTTCCCGGATCTACTCCGGCACTGATACGTCATTCGTCAATCATGCGCGCGCCTACAAGCTTCTTTACGAGATCGTGAAGGACAATGCAGCGCGGATCGACGTGGATGACGATCCGATGGCGCTGTATGTGGGCAAGTCCCTGACGGCTCTGGGGCTCTATTGGCTTCACGGATTGCCGGAACTCGGGATACAGAGCACGCCGCAGAGGGCAGCCAGCTATTTCCAGGAAGCGGCAACGTTTTTCCTCGATCATGACGCGCAGTTCGAACTCGCGAAACTCTATTGGGCGGGCAAGGGCGTGCGGGAAGACAAGCGGCAGGCCGTCCATTGGTTCTGGAGCCTGAGCCAGAGGGGCCATGCGGGCGCGCAGGCGTTTCTTGCCGATCTTCACTGGCGCGGGGATTACCTGCCCCGGGACCCCATAACGGCACTGGCGCTGATCACGGTTGCGACGGAAAACGCACCAGCTTCCGAGCGCGTCTGGATCGAAGCCATCTACCAGAAGATCTATTGTGGCATGTCCGAACGCCAGCGACAGCAGGCGGAGACCGCGATTGTGAAATTCCGCAAACGGTTTGCACCGCCGCCCGGTACGGCACCGGTGGAGAACCGTGACCTGAGAACCTCGCCAAGTCTCACATGCGCGGATGGCCTGCCGCTGCCGATTCCAAGATACCCGCCCCGGCGTCGGTCGGATGATCGGCAGGCGATCATGCAATCGATGCCGCTCGGGGAGGGGTATTCATCCAATCTCCTTGACGGCAAGGGACTTCTGGACGTGCGTGAGCGGCGCTAGATCAATTCCGGTCTAGCCGGAATTGGCTGGCATGTTTGCGCTCGTGTCGTATCGGCCTTCGGCTGGGCGCTCCGCGAGGGTGGCACACAACGCCATCATCGTTCTGGCTTATGTGTACTCGATCGCGATTGCGGGAAACCCCGGCTTGCATCGCGTGGTGGTGGGCGTCAGGCATCCAGGATGCCCGGCCGGGTTCCGTGCGAGGAACCGCAATCCATACACAACCCGGCCTGCTGGTGCCTTCGGATGCAGAACAAAAAGCAGGGCGCCCGAGTAACCGAACGCCCTGTTCCAAATCCAGATCTGTTGGTGGCCCCCTGCCTGTGCGGGAGCCCCGAAATATTGTTTAGCGTTTCGAGAACTGGAAGCTGCGGCGGGCTTTGACGCGGCCGTACTTCTTACGCTCGACGACGCGGCTGTCGCGTGTCAGGAAACCGCCCTTCTTCAGGACCGAGCGCAATTCCGGCTCGTAATAGGTGAGCGCCTTGGACAGGCCATGGCGAACGGCACCTGCCTGGCCGGACAGTCCGCCACCGGCAACAGTTGCCATGATGTCGAATTGTTCCATGCGGTCGGTTGCAACGAGCGGCTGCTTGAGGATCATCTGGAGAACGGGGCGTGCGAAATACGCGTTGAATTCCTTGCCGTTCACCATGATCCGTCCCGGGCCGGGCTTGATCCAGACGCGGGCGACCGCGTTCTTGCGCTTGCCGGTGGCATAGGCACGACCGTACTTGTCGAGTTTCTGCTCATGGACTGGTGCGGACGGGGTGGTTTCAGTCGCTTCGGCAGTGCCTGCCTCACCGGCAAGGTCGCCAAGATCGCTCAGCGTCTTCGGTTCGTTGGCCATGTGATCAGACCCTCACATTCTTGCGATTGAGCTTGGCGACATCGAGCGCCTCGGGGTTCTGTGCCTGATGCGGGTGCTCTTCACCGGCATAGACTTTCAGATTGCCCATGATCTTGCGTTGCAGGGGGCCGCGGGCCAGCATACGGGAGACGGCCAGCTCGATGACCCGCTCGGGGTGCTTGCCGGTCAGCAGTCGGCGTGGCGTCGTCTCCTTGATGCCGCCGGGATAGCCGGTGTGGCGATAATAGCGCTTGTCCTCGTACTTGTTGCCCGAGAACACGACCTTTTCAGCGTTGATGACAATGACGTTGTCACCCATGTCGACGTGCGGCGTGTAGGTGGCCTTGTGCTTGCCTTTCAGGCGGGTGGCGATGAGGGTGGCGAGCCGGCCGACAACAAGGCCCTTGGCGTCGATCAACACCCACTTCTTTTCCACCTCGCCCGGCTTGGCGGAGTAGGTTTTCATTCGTTGCTCTCCTGGATTGGTTCACCACCGCAGTTGGCCGTGGCCTTGGGGCCTGTCGTGGGCGCCAGATACTGCGATCATGTTCCCGGGATCCGGTCGCGTCGAAGCCGACGCTGCCGGCGCATGTTTCAGTGGGCCATCATCTATCGCAGGTTGGGTTTTGCGTCAATGCTTCATGTGGCTGTCATGTCTTGATTCATGATTGTTTTTCAATATGTTATGAAAATGGTATTATTTTACCTCGTCATTTGACCTGAGCCTGACCTGTGGGGAAAGGGCATAGGAGCTGGTGGCATGTGCGACCAGCCCATCCTGGCCATGGGAGCGCAGCTCAACCTCGGCATAGGCGAGGCGGCGGCCGATCCGGATGAGGCGGGCATCAGCGACAAGATCGGCCAGCTCGGGCCGTGACAGAAACGTGATATTGAGATTTGCGGTAACTGCCTGTATCGCGTCTGGACCAAGGTGGGCGAGGAGAGCTGCATAGATTGCGACATCGGCCAGCGCGAAAAGTGTCGGCCCGGAAACTGATCCTCCGGGGCGCAGGCTCGTCCGGTCGATGGCCAACTGCACACGGACTGACTTTTCTCCGACGGAAACAATCCGCATGCGCCGTCCTTGCGCATGAAGCTCGGGGAAGGTTTCGTCGAGCAGGCGACTCAATTCATCAACAGTCAACGGGCGGCGAGGGGTGTTCTCGTTTGCCATTCTTACTTCTGTCCTAGTCTTGCTGTTTAGACAATCCGGGCCTTTAGC
>JBKDZY010000567.1:0-1969 GCA_047971765.1 Hyphomicrobiaceae bacterium
CGCGGGAAATCCTCGACGGCGCGGCTGCCGAGATCATTGATACCCGAGAGCCCCTTCACATCTCCGAGGAAGCCACTCTGATCGAGGCACCTACCCCACCTCAAGTCTCACCCCAAAGGCCAGAGTTCAGTTTCGATCCGGACATCGTCGCGCTCGTAGAGCGCATCAACGCCGAGAGGGATCGCGATCACATCAAGGAAGACACCAGGAAGCAACTTGCCGCCCAGGCGCGCCTGTTCATCAAGGCAACCGGCATCACCGACGTTCGGGATATCACGCAGGGCCATCTCAAGTTCTACAAGTCGGTCCTGCAACGCCTTCCGACGAGCTACGGGAAAAGCGCGAAGGACGCGGACAGGACCATCGATGAGCTTCTGGGACGCGCCGAGGATTTTCCCGAGAAGAAGGTCGGCCTCTCGCCGCGCACGATCAACGGGCATCTGGACCGGTTCAAGCTCATCTTCCAGTTCGCCAAGAGCGAAAGCATCCCGATTTCCGACACGATCGAGCTCGGCCTGCTCCGCGTCCGGGAAGAAAAGCGCAACCGCGACAAGCGCGAAGCCTTCACCCTGCCGGAACTCCAGAAGGTCTTCCGGCACCCGATCTGGACGGGGTGCAGGTCAACATCGCGTCGCCATGAGCGCGGCAACATCGTGAAGGCGGACGGGCTCTACTGGGGGCCGCTTCTGGCGGGCTACAGCGGCGCGCGACGGGAGGAGGTTCTCGGGCTGGAACCCCGCGATGTCGTGTCCGTCGACGGCATTCCCTGCTACCACATCCGCGACAACATGCATCGCGGGGTCAAGACCTTCAGTTCGGAGCGCCTGGTTCCCATCCACGAGCACCTGATCGAGCTGGGCTTTCTCAGGCATGTCGATGAGATGCGCAGGCGCGGCACCACGGCCCTCTTCCCCGAGTTGATCGCGACAAATGACAGCCAGTCCTTCGGTGACAAGATCTATTACAACTGGGCGAAGGCGCTGGTGCTGCAGCTGGACGGTAACCCGAGGGAGCTCTGCTTCCACTCGTTCCGCCATTATGCCATCGCCCACCTGAAGGAGTTGCCCGAGGTCAGCGAGAAGCAGCGCCGTGACCTGGTCGGGCACAGCGGCGGTGACGTGCATGACGAGCAGTATGATGTCGCCACGTCGATGACCGTGATGAGTGGCGTGGTCGCGAAGCTGCCGCGATTGTTCTGACGCGCTGACGAGATCACTGCCTGGCGGGCCTACCGAAGATGATGACGAACGGCGCGGATCGTCGCATCAGGATCAGAAAATCATTTTCGACATATCGGATGCTTCGGCTCGTGATTGCCCGCCCGAGGCCCCCCCGCCAACATGGAGAGGCTGCCCCAGGAGGAGAAGCAGAGGGTCCGGTTGAATCTGGCTCAGGCCGAACGCGAGGCATATGCGCTGCTTGGATCCAGAAAAGACAGCCTAGTGAATATCTCGAACGACCTGCTGCCATGCCGGGAGATGAACGCCAAGGCTCTGGCGCAGTGGTTTGGCGATAGGCCGTCCTGCATGGCAACTCATTCGCCGGCGGGCAGCGCACTACAGCTCTAGCGGAGAGGCATGTACCGATCCTGAGTAACTCTCAGCTGTGCTGAAGACCGCGAAGTTTGCCCTGTAAAACCAGCCCTCGAAAATCCGTAATTTCGTGGGCCGGTATTTCTGGTGACAACGCTTCTGCCGCGAGACTGTAGCCAAGCGCCACCTCACGGCACATATAACTTTTCCAGAAGAGATTCATCCGGAGAACAGGCGAAGTTCTCCACATAGTTCGCAGCGGCGACGGGAATATAAGCTCTCACGGGGTCATCGCGGCTGCTAACATGAGTACATGACAGCAACCGCCACACCACACTCTGATGAACCACCACGTCACACACGGCGCGAACACCGAAAGCGGGCCCTCGAGTAACGCTTGAAAGTTGGTGATGCGCTGAAGGGCGGCATATCAAGGC
>JBKDZY010000568.1:0-6100 GCA_047971765.1 Hyphomicrobiaceae bacterium
GTGCTGATGGTGGTGGTGGCGCCCATTGTCGCCATCATGCATCGCTCGGTTCCGGAATGGGTGCTGCCGGTTTCGTTCGCGATCTACATCACCAGCGTGTGTCTCGGGATCAACGTGAAGACCTGGCCCACGCATGGGCAATGGTTCTTCAATCCGTTGTGCTGGCAGCTGATTTTTGTGCTCGGCTTCACCATGAGCCGCGAGTACGGACCGGCGCGCTGGGTGCGCAACAATGTCCGCACGCTGCGTATCGTGGCTGTGCCGCTGCTGATCGTCATATTCTGCATGGGCTGGTTCAATCTCTGGTGGGACCCGACCAAGCTGCCCGAGCCGCGCCTGCTGTTCCTGCTTGGCAAGACGTTCGTAACGCCGATCCGGCTGATCCAGTTCCTGGCGCTGATCCTGGTGATGTCGATGGCCTTTCCCTACATCGTCAGATATGTCCCGGGTCTTGTGGCCTTCTTCTCGGCCCTGGGCCGGAACTCGCTTCCGGTTTTCTGCGTTGGGTCGTTATTAAGTCTTGCCGGTCAAATCGTGAGGTCGGCGCTTGGGACCGGGTTTATACTCGATACATTCCTCGTTGGTTCAGGAGTCCTGATGCTATGGGTCGTGGCGTGGCTTGCAGAGTGGCGTTCGCGGACGGGAGCAAAGGCGTGACAGCGGTGTCGAAACTGGTGTGGGCACTTGCCGCTGTTGTGGTGGCAGGTGCCTGGGCGCCGGTCCATGCACAGGCCCAACCGCAGCGCGCCGGCAGCGGCGTGTGCCGGGAAGCCGGGGAGGCGGGGGCAGCTACGGCCAGTCTGCCCAATGTCGCGAAGGCCTTGCGCGAACGCAAGAAGATCGTGGTCCTGGCGCTGGGGACGACACCTCTCGGGCTAAGAGAGCAGGAAAAAGGCATCTACAGTCTGGTCGAAACGTTCCTGGAAGGGGCGTTCAAGGGGCTGGATGTCGAAATCGTCGATCGTGGTGTTTCGGGCGAACTGGTCCGGGATGCCAGCCAGCGGATCCGCAACGAGGTCGCGCTCGTCAATCCGGATGTGGTGTTCTGGCAAGTCGGTGTTGCCGATGGCATCGCGATGACGCCGGTGAATGAGCTGAAGAGCGAACTTGCCGATACGGTCGCGTGGCTCAAGGCGCATCATGTGGATGTGGTGATCATCGGGATGCGCTATGTGCGCAGCCTCGCGGGCAACGCGCATTACCGCAATATCCGCCGTGCCATTCGGGATGTGCAGCGGCAGGCCGGCATTCCGCGGATCGGGCATTATGAGGCCGTGGAGGCGCTCGACCGGATCAAGGACGGATCGGCGGTTCCTCGCAGCGAGGCGGCATTGACCGAGGCGGGAGCGGAATGCGCCGCCAATATCATTTCACGGGCGCTGGCGGCCAAGCTGTTCGTCAAGCCGGCGCAGAAGATCTGGCTTCCGGGAATGCCACGGTCGGAGGAGGTGAGGCCGCCCCAGCCCGGCCCATCGGCGCCCGCCCAGGCGAGCCCGTCGTCCGGTGCTGCACCTGGTACCGCAAAGCCCTGATGCAGGTGGTTCCGCAGGGCAGTATGTCGGCCGCAGGGGGCTGGCAAGCCTCGCCCTGAAACGGATTGCCTGTGGACTGGATTTAAGATAATTTCCTTGAGATCAGCAGGTTAAGTTTTAGGGCACCCGTTCATGTATCGTCTTTTTGGCGGCGTACTGGCACTGCTCGCCATGTGCGTCCCTGCGTGTGCCGGGGGCACGATCGAGAGGGATTGGCTGAGTTCCGCCGCGCTTGGGCGACCTTTTCTCTACAGCGTCTATCTGCCCGATGGGTATCGGATGAGTGGGCTGAAGTACCCGGTCCTTTATCTGCTGCATGGTGCGGGTGGAGACGAGTCTACCTGGATCAAGTCCGGCAGGATTGTCGAGACCGCCGACAAACTCATCGCTTCAGGCGCCATGCCGCCAGCGGTCATCGTGATGCCTGGATGCCGGGCCTGCTGGTGGGTGGATGGACACCGCGACAAGGCCGATACCGCGTTCTGGAAGGAACTGGTTCCGGAGATCGAGCACAAGTTCAGGGTGATGTCCGACAGGCGCGGGCGGCTCGTGGCCGGGCTTTCTGCCGGTGGCTATGGGGCCGTCAGGTTTGCCATGGAGCATGCCAACGACATTGCCGCTGTCGCCGCCCTTAGTCCGGCGATCTATGCCAATGAACCACCGGCTATTTCATCGGCCAGGCTCCAGCCACCGTTCGTCAACGCGAATGGCAGCTTCGATCTCGCGCTGTGGCGGCAGAAAAACTATACGGCCTATTTCCGGGACTATCTGAGCCAACCGAACAAGGTGGCGTTCTACCTGTTCTCCGGCGATGACGACGAATACGGGATCGTCTTCGAGACCGTGGCGCTGTTCAAGCGTCTCCACGAGCATCAGCCGGACTTGACCGAGCTGCGCATTGTCGATGGCGAGCACTGCGGGGATATCTGGACGAAGGCGAGTGCCGGGGCGATGCGGTATGTGTTCCGCTTTGCCGACAAGCCTGTGCCGGCAGGGCGGCGGAACCGGCCACCGGATGTCGATTATGTGGCGCGGAGAGCAGATGGTCCCGAGCCCAATACGCCGGCGGTCGGCGCCGCATTTTCTGGTGTTCCCCATCTCTAGACCAATGCCGGTTTATCCGGATAGGCCGTAGACCTGAACCGCTATGGGTTTCTTCCGGCTGTGCGTGGGGCTCCACGTCATGGCTGAAGCGAAGATGACCGGAGGCGCGGAGGCGTCACTGCTGGGCCGCTGTGACATGGCCTGAGAGGTCGTGGATTGTCGACTTCTCGCCGGACAGTGGATTGTCCGGGTCCCAGGCGATCTTGACCTCCTGGAAGCGTGTCGATAGCGCATCGTAGATCAAGAGCCGCCCGGCCAGGGTGTCACCTATGGCGAGTATCTCCTTGAGCACTTCCGTGGCCTGCAGGGTGCCGATGACGCCAACAACCGCGCCGAGTACACCGACGTCAGCACAGTTGGCGACGGTGCCGGGGGGCGGTGCGTCAGGGAACAGGCAGCGGTAGGTTGGCCAGGGTTTGCCATCGGGCCGCTCCAGATGGGGCTTGAATGTCGTGACGTAGCCGTCGAACGGGCCGACTGCACCAAAGACCAGGGTGCGCTTTGCGAAATAGCAGGCATCGGACACCAGATAGCGGGTGTCGAAGTTGTCCGAGCCGTCTGCGACCAGATCGTAGGCGGAGACGAGATCGAGGGCGTTGCCGGCATGTATGCGGGTCTGGTGCGTTTCGACCCGGACATGCGGGTTGAGACGCGCGATCATGTCCCTGGCGCTTTCCACCTTGGGCGTACCGACATGGGCAGTGTCGTGGGCGATCTGGCGCTGAAGGTTCGACAGGGATACTGCGTCATCATCGACAATGCCGAGGGTTCCGACACCCGCAGCGGCCAGATAGACGGCCATGGGGCTTCCGAGGCCACCGGCGCCGATCAACAGGACACGGGCGTTCCTGAGCTTCTGCTGGCCCTGTCCGCCGACATCCTTCAGCACCAGGTGGCGCCGGTAGCGGGCAATCTCTTCTTTTGTCAGCGTGGCGTCGTTCATCGGGTTCGCTCCGGGTCGGTGCGGCGGTTGGGACCAAGGCATGGCAGGTGCCGGTGTTCGCCTGCCAGCGGCTGGAAGGGGTCGCGCGCCCCGTCGCTCCAGCGGGAATTGTTCGAGATGCTTTTACCGTTCCAGCATCCGGTTGTCGCGTGAGGGATTGCGGCCGGGTCGCGGCAGGCCCGTTTTCGAAGACGCGTCGGCCTTGCCGATCATCGCTCGGGATGGGCGGCGCCCAAACCGCTTTCGCCGGTGCAACCGTTGATTGCCGTGAGCGCAGCAAGGCGCCGGGGCAAGGGGCCTGAGGGCGTGGGGCGGTGACGTAGCACATAGACGCGCGCGATGATGACCAACACCAGAAGAATGGCAAAGTTGGCGATATTGGCTGCCAAACCAGTGCCAAAGGCCGGATAGTAGGAGCCAAACTTGTCATAGATGACACCGCCCATCCAACCACCGGTGGCCATGCCGGTGGTTCCGGTCAACAACAGGGCCGGCATGCGCCAGGGGGCCTGACTGGCGGGAAAAACCTCCCGCGCGGTGAGCAGATAGGCAGGAATGAGACCGCTGAACCCCAATCCGAAGCCGGCAGCCACAGCGAACAGGCCGGCTTCGTCCTGCGTCAGCATGAACCCCAGTACGCCCATGGCCTGCGCGGCAGAGCAGATCAGCAGGGTGATGAGCCCGCCGACCCGGTCCGACAGCCAGCCCCAGAACTGGCGACTGAGGAAGGCGCAGACTAGCAGCAGGGACAGCATGGCGGCGCCTTTGGCTGGAACCATGCCGAGGTCGCCGCAGAAGGCGATCAGGTGGGCCGACGGCATGGCCATGGGTGTGCAACACAGGAACGATGCCACGGCCAAGGCTACGAAAAGAACGTTGGGGGGCAGGCCGAAGGTCTTGGCGCGCGATGCGGCCTTGTCGCCGGCGGCCGTCTGGTTCGTGGGCGTGTCGTGTGGCGAGACGGGCGGGCTGGCGAAGATGGTCAGCGCCAACGGGGCCACGAGGCAGGCGACGAGAATACCGAAGCCCAGCATCGTCTGCCGCCAACCCCAGATGCTGATGGTGCGCTCGAAGATGGGAGGCCAGACCGCACCTGCAATGTACTGTCCGCTCGATATCAACGCCATGGCAGTGCCGCGGCGGGCTTCGAACCAGCGGGAGACGTAGACGTAGAGCGGCGCGTTGACGGCTCCCGTTCCGAGCATGCCCAGCAGCAGGCCATGACCGATGTAGAGCTGCCAGGCGGCGCCGAATGACGACAATGTCAGCCCCAGGCACACCATTATCGCGCCGAAGGTCGTGGTCCATCTGACGCCGACGCGCTCCGCAACGAGCCCCATGGCCAAGCCGCCGATACCGGTGCCGAGCCATGCAAGTGCGTTGGCGCCTGCGGGAATGGAGCGTTCGCCACCATGCTCGGCTGCGATGTTCTTGAGCGAGACAGTGACGATGTAGGGCGCGCCGAAAGCGATTGCCAGCACCAGCAAGGCTGCGGTTGCAATAATCCATGCCTCGCGGCTGTCGACACCGCGCGTCGTGGTGCTGGCATTTGCGGATGGCTTCTGCACAACGCTTCCTCGTCAACTCTGCCTGAATGACACACCCTGCACCTTCTGCTGACAAGGCAGAACTCACCCCTGGACGTCAGAATGTTCGTCACTTCCGCCATGCAGGTGGTGCCAACGCGCCATTGATGTGCGAGGGTGAGCGATGTTTTCTGGAGAACACATGCTGTCTCGTCGTATATCCCAGGACAACGATCAGGAACGACGCTGGAGGCTCCTGCGAAGCGGGAAGACCCGGCCAGTGGCACTGAGCGGGACAGCTCCCCTCGGGTGAATGGGGATGTGTCGGTAAAAATGGGGAATCGGGGGCGATGATCTATTGTTTTGCGGGATGTCATATCCCGGCCTCAAGTCTTGCCCACCATGGCCGTCTGGCGCTGGTGATCGGAGCCATCGCGCATGTCGCGTAAAGGGTGTCCGGGCCATTTTTGACGGCCAATTCCTTGTTCGGACGGGTTTGAGGTGGATGAGACCAGAGCGGTACGATGCGCAATACCATTGCGGTAATGAATACGAAGGGTGGGGTTGGCAAGTCGACAACCGTGTTGGCGATGGCGGAAGCGTTGGCCGTGCTGCATGGCAAGAACGTCCTGGTGATCGACTCGGATACGCAGGCCAGCGTCAGCGCCATGCTGATGTCAACGACAACGCTGCACAAGATGCAGGGCGAGGGGCGCACCATTGTCGACTATCTGGTGGCGACAGTTCTCCGTCAGTCGCAGGTGGAATGGACCGACTTCGTCGTTGGTGGTGTTTCGGATGTCGATGAGGCCAAGTCGATCTATCTCATTCCAAGTGACATGCAGCTTGCGTTGCTGGAGCGTGAGGTTTCGAAGGAAGCACGTCATGCCGGTCTACGGGCGACCATTGGCGGCTTGTTGAGCCGGGCGCGGATTGTCTTCGACGTGGTGCTGATCGACTGTCCTCCAGGGCTCTCGGTGCTGACGGAAAGCTGG
>JBKDZY010000569.1:0-11487 GCA_047971765.1 Hyphomicrobiaceae bacterium
ATGGAAGGCCTGCTGCTGGATGTCGCCTTTGGCGAATACCTGGCCCAGATTGCCGGCGGCATTCCCATGAGCCAGGTCGAAATGGTGCGCCTCGGCCAGCTGGGCGTCTCACCGGAAGAGGCCATGCGATTCGTCGCCGACCGACATGTTGCAGAGCTCATCGCACGCGGCGGCAGAGAGGAAGTCAAGGCCCGCATCGCGGAACTGATCGCTGATCAACCGGGCGTCACGACCTTTGGCGACTCCGGCCTCGACGAGACGCACTCGGCCATGCGTGAGCAGATGCGGAAGTTCGCGGAAGACAAGGTGCTGCCCAACGCGCACGACTGGCACCTGAAGAACGACTACATTCCGATGGATGTCATTGCCGAAATGAGCGCCATGGGCGTTTTCGGCCTGACTATCCCTGAAGAGCACGGCGGCATGGGCCTGGGCAAAGAGGCCATGTGCCTGGTGTCGGAAGAGCTGTCGCGGGGCTACATCGGCGTCGGGTCGCTCGGCACCCGCTCGGAGATTGCCGGCGAGTTGATCCTGCAGAACGGCACGGACGAGCAGAAATCCAAGTACCTCGGTGCGATCGCCACCGGGGAGATCATCCCGACGGCCGTCTTCACCGAACCCAATACCGGTTCTGACCTCGCATCGCTGAGGACCAGGGCGGAGCTGCACGGCGATGTCTACAAGGTCTTCGGCCAGAAGACGTGGATCACGCACCCGGTCCGGGCCGACATGATGACCCTGCTGGTGCGCACCAATCCGGACGAGAAGGGCTATCGCGGCCTGTCGATGCTGCTCGCGGAAAAACCACGGGGCGACGACGCCAATCCGTTTCCGGCCGAAGGCATGACGGGCGGCGAGATTGAGGTTCTGGGATACCGTGGCATGAAGGAGTTCGACATCTCCTTCGACGGCTTCGAGGTGCCTGCCTCGCAGCTTCTCGGCGGCCAGGAGGGCCAGGGCTTCAAGCAGTTGATGGCGACGTTCGAGTCGGCCCGCATCCAGACGGCGGCGCGGGCGGTGGGTGTCGCACAATCGGCGATGGATCTTGGCCTCAAGTACGCCCTGGAGCGCCAGCAGTTCGGCAAGGCCATCTATAATTTCCCCCGCGTTGCCAACAAGATCGTGATGATGGCCGTGGAAACGATGGTGGCCCGGCAGATCACCTATTTTGCGGCGCGCGAGAAGGACGAAGGCCGACGTTGCGACCTTGAAGCCGGCATGGCGAAGCTGCTGGCGGCGCGCATCGCGTGGGCCAACGCCGACAACGCCCTGCAGATTCACGGTGGCAACGGGTTTGCGCTCGAATACCCGATCAGCCGGGTGCTGTGCGACGCCCGCATCCTCAACATCTTCGAGGGCGCCGGCGAGATCCAGGCCCAGGTCATCGCACGGCGGCTGCTCGAAGGCGCAAACTAAGCGTTGCGCCCCAAAGCCAGTTCCGACACCCGTCCAAGGCCCGCACCGGTCAACGCCGTTGCGGGTCTTTCATTTCCGGCCAAGCCTCGCCCGGTCCAGGTTGCGCGCCCTGGCGATGACAAACAAGGCGTCACCTGAATATTTGCTTTCATCAATGCGCTGGCAGCGCGGCAATGCGGCATATTTGAGCAGTTCATCGGGTTGCCCAGGCAGCCCCCCACATGGTTCATTGCCAGAACACCTCAAGATGATCTCCTTTGCGGTCGGCAAGAGATTGTGCAGCCATGCGCACAATATTGAATACCGTCAGCAAGTTGATTTCCAATTTTGCACTGAGACGAGCGAGGACTTTCCGTTTTGACTGAGAAGATTCTAGACACCGCTGAAGAACTGTCTCGTGTCGCCTTCGGGTTCATGGCGTCGAAGGCGCTGTGTGCCGGCCTGCACGTGGACTTGTTTTCAAAGCTGTCCGAGTCACCCAAGCCGATCGCCGACCTCGCCAAAGAGAGCGGCATCCCGGTCAACCGCATCACGACCCTGGTGACGGCGCTGACCAGCATCGGCGCGCTGGTCCAGGATGGTGACGGCTATGCCAACTCACCCGCCGCCGAGCAATTCCTGGTGAAAGGCGCCAAGTTCGATTTCGGAGACTATCTGCGCTACCAGATCGACAAGCAGATGTACCCGTTCCTGCTGCAATTGAACAACGTTGTCGATGGCACGCTCAACCCGGATGCGGTCGACTCCTACGAACGCTGGATGAACAACAGCGAAGAAGCCGCACTCTACAGTGAATCCCAGCACGCGGGTTCGCTTGGGCCCGGTCGGACGCTGGCGCGGGTCGTTGACCTCTCGAACGCGCGATCACTGCTCGACATCGGCGGTGGCACCGGCGCGATGACCATCAGCCTGCTCAAGGCCTACCCCGAACTCTCCTCGACGATCATCGACTTCCCGAACGTGGCCGAGATCGGCTGGAAGTTCGTCACCGAAGCCGAGATGATCAACCGGGTTCGCTACATCCCCGGCAATGCCCTGGAAGCGCAGTGGCCGACCGAACAGGACGCGGCCTTGATGTCGTACCTGTTGAGCGGCGTTCCAGGCGAGCGGATCAGTGAACTGCTGTCGCGCGCCCATGAATCATTGTCACCGGGCGGCGTGCTGATGATTCACGATTTCATGGTGGAAGCGGACCGGACCGGACCGGCGCTGGCGGCGCTGTGGCAACTGCAGCATCTTGCCTTCACGCCGTCGGCCCGGTCGCTTTCGGCGGAGTGGCTCTCCCAGGCCATGAGCAAGGTCGGCTTCGAGGCCATCGAGCGGCAGGAACTCATCCCGGGCATGACCAAGCTGGTGACCGGACGCAAAGCTGGTTAACGGGACCAATCCCCGATTGGCGGTGCGCCGTGCAAGGCGGCGCACCGCGCAGGGGCGGAAACTGCGGTTGCGGCAATGGAGACGGCCGGCGCATCTGGCCAGCGCATCCGTCTCGGTCTACCTTCCACGAGAACAGCCTCCCGGAGTTGGCCGTAGGCGAAATCCCCAGGCCGGCTCCTGCAACACCAAAAACAGGTCCCACAATGCAGCCGCTGAAACTGCGTACAGAGTTCGAGACCATTTCCCTCGCCATCGGGCCCGACAAGGTGGGCGTCATCACGCTCAACCGCCCGCAAGTGCGCAACGCCATGAACACGCAGATGATGACGGATCTCAGGGACTGCTTCATGCAGTTCTACATCGATCCCAACGTCGCGGCGTGCCTTGTCGTCACCGGCACGGGCGACCAGGCGTTCTGCTCTGGTGGCGACCTGAAAGAACGCAAGGGCATGTCGGATGAGACCTGGCGCCAGCAGCACGCCATCATCGAGCAGATGGTGCGCGCCATCCACGACTGCCCCATCCCCATCATCGCCGCCATCAACGGGGCGGCCTATGCCGGCGGCATGGAAATCGCCCTGGCGTGCGACTTTGTCTATGCGGCCGAACATGCGCGGTTTGCGCTGACGGAGGTGACACTCGGCATCATGCCGGGGGCGGCGGGGACGCAGAACCTGCCGCGGGCCGTGGGGGTGCGCCGCGCGAAAGAAATCATCCTGACCGGGACGCCCTTTACCGCAGTGGACGCCCAATCCTGGGGCATGGTGAACAAGGTCGTGCCGGGGACGGAGCTGATGGATGCGGTGATGGCCACAGCGAGGAAGATCGCCGCCAACGCGCCGGTCTCGATCCGCCAGGCCAAGAAGTCCATGGACCGGGCGACGGAACTCGACCGGAACACGGGCTATGCGTTCGAGATCGAGGCCTACAACCGGACGGTTGTGACGAGCGACCGGCAGGAAGGCATCAACGCCTTCAACGAGAAGCGCAAGCCGGCGTACAAAGGCCAGTAGGTTCCAGTTTTCCAGCAGGACAAAACCCATGCAGACCATTGATGTGATTGTGCGCGAAGTCGGCCTCAGGGATGGCCTTCAACTCGTGAAGTCATTCGTGCCGACCGAAACCAAGCTCAAGTGGGCACGGGCCGTGGCCGCTGCAGGCGTGCCGGAGATCGAGATCACGAACTTCGTTCCCCCGCGCGTCATCGCCCAGTTCGCGGATGCCTCAGAGGTCGCGCGCCAGGCGCTCTCGATTGCGGGCCCGAAGATCGTGGCGCTCGCACCGAACCGCAAGGGTGCGGAAAACATGCTCAAAGCGGGCATCCGCAATATCAACTTCGTGCTGTCGGTCTCGGAAGAGCATAACAAGGCCAACGTCAACAAGACGGTGGACCAGTCCTTCGAGGAGTTCGAGAAGGTCGTTTCGCTGCGCTCGGAAAACCCGGACTGGAAGGATGTCCGCATCCAGGGCTGCCTTGCGACGTCGTTCGGCTGCACCATCAGGGGCAAGGTCGATCCCGATGACGTGGTGAAGGGCGCCACACGCTACCTGGAACTCGGCGCCGACGAGATCACGCTGGCCGACACGGTCGGCTATGCGGCTCCCGGCGAGATCAAGAGCCTGTTCCAGCGGGTGGTTAAACTGGCCGACGGCAAGCCGGTCTATTCCCATTTCCATGACACGCGCGGGCTTGGGCTGGCCAACGTCTACGCCGCGCTCGAAGCGGGCGTCAGGGCGTTCGACGCGTCGACGGGTGGGCTCGGCGGCTGCCCCTTCGCGCCCGGCGCGTCGGGGAACATCGTCATGGAAGATCTCGTCTTCCTGCTCGAGAAGGAAGGCTTGAAGACGGGCGTCGATCTGGAGAAGTACCGCGAGGCGCGCCGCATCGCCGAAGACGCGCTGCCGAACGAGAATTTCTACGGCACGATCCTGCGTGTCGGCTTCCCGAAGGGCTTCACGCCGGTATCGCGTCTGGAAGCTGCCGAATAAGGCTGGCTGCCGGTGATGGCCGTTCCAGAATTTCAGATCGGGCGCTTCACGGCGCCCGATCTGCTTTCCTGGCATCGAAGCAATGACAATCGCGCGGGAACGGCGGTGACCGGGTCCTGGTTAACCGGCATTCGATAGTGGCTGCCTGCATCGCGGGCGTGCGTTCTGGCCTGCAACGCGCTAATGAGAAGCCAGACTCGATCAACGCACCAATCCGAGGAGATTCATATGTCCGACGAAAATCTCACCATGCCGCTGGAGCAGCAGTGGGGCGAGATCCGCGATGGCGTTCGCGCCGTCTGCCAGAACTTCCCCAACGAATACTGGGTGAAACTGGACCATGCCGCGGAATATCCCACCGAATTCGTCAATGCCCTGACGGAAGCCGGCTATCTCGGATGCCTGATCCCGGACGAATTCGGCGGTTCAGGCCTGCCGCTGTCGGCGGGTTGCGCGGTGCTCGAGACCATCCACGAGATGGGCTGCAACGCGGCCGCCTGCCATGCCCAGATGTATACGATGGGCACCGTCCTGCGGCACGGCAGCGACGAGCAGAAGCAGAAGTACCTGCCCGACATCGCATCCGGCAAGTTGCGGCTGCAGGCGTTCGGCGTGACCGAGCCGACGACCGGCTCGGACACGACCCAGCTCAAGACGCGAGCGGAGAAGAAGGGCAACAAGTACGTCGTCAACGGCCAGAAGGTCTGGACCAGCCGTGTCATGCAGTCGGACCTGCTGCTGCTGCTGGCACGGACCACGCCACTCGACCAGGTGAAACGGCGCACCGAGGGCCTTTCCGTGTTCCTGGTCGACCTGCGCGAGGCAACGGGGCGCGGCGTCGAGATGAAGAAGATCGCCGCCATGATCAATCATAATCCCTGCGAGGTGTTCTTCGATAACCTGGAAGTGCCACCGGATGCACTGGTCGGCGAGGAAGGCAAGGGCTTCCGCTATATCCTTTCAAGCATGAACGCCGAGCGGCTGCTGATCTCGTCCGAGTGCCTCGGCGATGGCAAGTTCTTCATCAACCGCGCGGCGGAATACGCGAAAGAGAGGGTCGTTTTCGGCAATCCAATCGGCAAGAACCAGGGTGTGCAGTTTCCGATTGCCCGCGCCTATGCCGAACTCGCAGCGGCGGAACTGCTGGTTGCCAAGGGCGTTGCCTTGTACGAAGCAGGCCAGGACTGCGGCGCCGAGGCCAACATGGGCAAGATGCTGGCAGCGGAAGCCGCGTGGCACGCGGGTGAAGCCTGCATGCAGACCTTCGGCGGCTTTGCGTATGCACGCGAATACGGCATCGAGCGCAAGTGGCGGGAAAGCCGCCTCTACCAGACCGCGCCGATCTCGACCAACATGGTGCTGGCCTTTGTCGGGCAGAACATTCTCGGAATGCCACGCAGCTATTGAGAGGTCATTTGCGCCCACGCGTCGTTCCGGCTTGATGCCGGTACGGCGCGTCAGGCGAAAGGCCGGGCCGCAGTGACGGCCCGGAGGAGCCCAGACCTGATCCGAAAAAATCCATAATCAAGCAGCTCTACAGAGCTGCTTCCGCCCGCCGAAGCGATTTCATATTTTTCGGATGACCGGCTTGCGATCGAGAAGCTCGGCCAGCGTTGAAAAGCGGCGCATGAGGCGCTCACCATCAAGATTGTAGTGTGCCCGTGGCAACTTCAGCACCAGTTCATCCTTCTCGTAGGATACCGGCGTCTCGTCGATGGTTCCCGGCATGCCGATGGAGAGCATGTGCGCGGCCCTGATGGCTGCGCCCAGGATACGCGCGCGTCGATACAGGCGCCTAGGAATCAATTCCTTGATCTTTTTCGAGAAATCTTCCTCGTGGTCGTCACCCACGTGCCGGAAATAGACCGTCAAAGCCAGAAAAATACGCCCGGGATGGCCGATGCCGTTCAATGCCGAATGGGCAATGACATTGAGGCTCTGTTCGCCGCGATAATCGGGCATGGCGCGCCAGCCGATATCCGAGAACAGGCAGGCCACATGGCGCAAGCGCCGTTCTCCCGGCGTTTCCTTGGGGCCTGGCGGTTGGAACAGCGCGTCCGTCCAGCCACACAGTTCACGGGCGTGGTCCAGCGAACGCGACCGGCGGCGCGCGTAGTCTTCCGCGAACGTGAGCAAGGGGTCGCGCTGACGCTCGGCATCCGACAGCAGCGAATAGAGCAGCCCTTCCCGGATGCCGAAGACCGAGAACACGATCTCGGACGGCTCCATGACCTTGATCAGGCGTTCGAGCACCAGGGTGCCCAGCGGCAGGACCTCGCGGCGCACCCGGCTGACGCTCTCTCCGCCCTTGATCTCGGTGACCTTCCTGGCCTTGCGGAGGCGGTCTGCCAGATCAAGCACGTCGGCGGGCGTCAAGCTGTATCCGTGCATGACGCGGAGTGGGTATCCGGTCATGGCCATGTGGAGCTTTCCGAGCGCGCGCCAGGTTCCGCCCACTGCGAAAAACGTGCGTCCACGACCACGCTGGAGCCACGGCACCTTGGCCAGGTTGGTGTCGATGATATCCTGCGCGTTGGCGGGCGCGCGCGCCACTTCATCGAGCATGCGCAGGCCGCCAAGCGGCAGGGTCACTGAATTGCGGCGAGTGCCTTCGTGGATATCAACGAGTTCAAGGCTGCCGCCTCCAAGGTCACCGGCAACTCCGTCCGGATTGAGGAAACCCATCTCGACGCCGTAGGCGGCAAGTTCCGCTTCGCGCTCGCCGGAAAGAATCTGGATCTGATGCCCCAGGGCTCGTTCGGCATCGGCGATGAAGGTCTTGCCGTTTTCGGCCTCGCGCACGGCTGCGGTGGCGATGGCCATGACATTCTTGACGCGAAGATTGCGAACGATGGCCTTGAAGCGGCCCAACGCGAGGATTGCGCGCTCCACGCCCTTGTCACTGAGGCGGCCGGTGTTGATCAGATTGCGCCCCAGGCCGCACGGAACCTTCTCGTTGAAGAGCGGGACGGGGCTACGGATCGCCCCCTCATAGACAACGAGGCGAACCGAATGCGAACCGATATCAATAACCGCGATTGGCTCAAGCCCGACAGCGGTCTCGCGCTCGCCAATGAAACTTATAAAATCCGGCACTCCGAGCCGCCCTTCAGCTCTGTGCTTTGACGGCGAACCGTGGCGGTACGCTGTCAGCCAACGATTGACCGCGTCCAGACAGGCTGGGGTTGGTCATGAAATAGGTATGCGCGTTGAACGGCTCCTCGCCTTCACGCGGTGAAACGCGCGTGCTGGACCCATCTGCCTCTACCCGCCAGCTCTGCTGATTGTCTTTCAGGTTGGCCACCATGATCTGGTCGAGGATCTGTTCATGCACGGTCGGATTCATGATGGGCAACATCGCCTCCACCCGGCGGTCAAGGTTGCGCGGCATCATATCCGCAGAGCTGATGTAGACCAGTGCTCGGCGATCGGGAAGCCCATATCCATTGCCGAAGCAGTAAATGCGGCCATGCTCGAGAAAGCGTCCGACGATGCTTTTCGCCCTGATGTTCTCGGACAATCCGCTGACACCGGGCTTGAGGCAGCAGATGCCGCGCACCACGAGATCAACCGAGACACCGGCCTGGCTTGCATCATAGAGCGCGTCGATCACCTGCGCGTCCACGAGCGAATTCATCTTGAACCAGATGGCGGCTGGCCGGCCGGCCCTGGCGTGCTCGATCTCGGCCTGGATGTTGTCGAGAATGCGATTGCGAATGCCGAACGGGCTCGCCGACATCACTTCCAGGTCGGCCGGCTCGGCGTAGCCGGTGACGAAGTTGAAGATGCGCGTGACATCGCGGGCGATGGCCGCGGACGCGGTGAAGTACGACAGGTCCGTGTAGACGCGCGCGGTCAGCGGGTGATAGTTGCCGGTGCCGATGTGGCAATAGCAGATCAACTCGCCCCCTGGCGACGCACGACCTGGCCCAGCTTGGCGTGGGTCTTCAACTCGATGAACCCATAGACAACATGGACGCCGGCGCTCTCGAGATCCTTGGCCCAGCGAATGTTGGCCTCTTCATCGAAACGTGCCTTGAGCTCGACGACGGCTGTCACCGATTTTCCGGCCTCGGCCGCCTCCTTCAATGCGCGGACGATGGGGCTATCCGTCGAGGTGCGATAGAGGGTCCATTTGATGGCCATGACGTCCGGGTCCTGCGCTGCCTGACGCAGGAACTGCACGACGACATCAAAAGACTCGTAGGGGTGATGGACGACGATGTCCTTGGCCGAAATGGCGGCGAAGCAATCGCCCTTGTATTCGCGGATACGTTCGGGGAAGCGGATATTGAAAGGCTTGAACAGAAGAGCCGGACGGTCGGACACGATGAGCTGCGACAGGTCGGCAAGGCCCAGCATCTGCTCCTTCACGAAGATGTCACTGCCAACGGCGTAAAGCTGCTGGATGACGAACTCGCGCAACTCCACTGGCATCGAGGCCTCGATCTCCAGGCGGATGACCGAGCCGCGCTTGCGGCGTTTCAGGGCGCTCTCGAAGAAGCGCACGAGATCCTCGGCCTCTTCCTCGACCTCGATGTCGCTGTCACGCAGGACGCGGAAGGCACCGTGGCGGGTCGCGCGATAGCCAGGAAACAGCAAGCCTACGAAGTGAACGATGACCTGCTCGATGGCGAGGAAGCGGATTGGCGTATTGGCCGCCGCAATCGGGTCAGCGGAGGTGGCCTCTGGCAGGCGAATGAAGCGCTTGAGCTGGGCCGGGATGGGGAGCAGCGCGTGCATCTGGTCGCCGCTTTCGAGCCCCTCGAGCTCGAGGCCAATGCTGAACCCCTTGTTCGGGATGAACGGAAAGGGGTGAACCGGATCGACGGCGATGGGGGTGAGAACCGGGAAAACCTGCGACAGGAAATAGTTCTCGAGCCACGTCTGCTCGTCGTCCGCAAGATTCTCCGGGAGGACGAGCGCGATGCCAGCCTCCTCCATCTCGCTCCGGATCTTGCGCCAGGCGTCCTGCTGACGGGTCACCAGGCCGGCGACGAACTGGCTGATGGCGGCGAGCTGCTGCTGCGGTGTGAGCCCATCCTGGCTGACGCTGGTGACCGTGTTGGCCACCTGCCCCTGGAGCCCCGCCACACGCACCATGTAGAATTCATCGAGGTTGGACGCCGAAATCGACAGAAAGCGCAATCGTTCCAGCACCGGATGATTGAGGTTGTCGGTTTCCTCCAGAACGCGGGTGTTGAACTGCAGCCACGACAATTCCCTATTGTAGTAGCGGCTGCCTTCGGGCGTTCCGGTCTTCTTGTCACTCCCGGCTGACGCGCCCTTGCGGGCCTGCGCCGTGGTCCGCGATCTGGACACCGAGCGAGATCTTGCTGACACCGACACGGGCGAACCTCCTGCCTTGCTGGATGCTTTTCGCCCGAGACGTGCGCCACGGCCAGATGGCCGATTCCTCTGCTTGCGCACCATTGATGTCTGCTGTTCGGTCATCGGTTTCCCTGCAATACCCAGGACACCGGCATTCCCCAGACAGTCCATACACGACGGGCCGTTACGAACGTCGGTCAGTTTTGTGACAAGGAAATGTCGTGCTGACCGTCTATTGGGTTGATTCTACTTAACGAGCCCTCAACGGCCAAGGGCGTGCGCGCCTTGACGCCATGAAAGTTGCTCATACTCGTTAACTATCCATCTGTATGGCACGTTTGCGCGCCAGGACGGCGTCGGAGTAAAGGCTTGGTCCTGCGCGACGGGCGCGCCACATGCTGCCCGAGCCGCTGTCGCAGCCTGAGCGCTTCCACCTCACCCAGAAGCATTACAGGCCGGAAGCGCTATTGGATGTGGCCCTGCGCATGGCCTGCGCCAGGATCCGGGCGACGTGCCGGGCCTCCCGTCCCGAGCCATCGGCGATCTGGTGACGGCAGGAAAATCCATCAGCCACGATGAAATCCGATTCATCGGCCGCGCGGACCGCAGGCAACAGCGCCAATTCCGCCATGGCCATGGACGTCTCGTAGGTTTCCGCCTGGTAGCCGAAACTGCCAGCCATGCCGCAGCATCCGGATTCGACCGGCTTGACCTTCAGGCCATCGACCAGTTCGAGCGCCGCAGACACCGCCGGCGCCACGGCAAACGCCTTCTGGTGGCAATGCGTGTGCACATGGGCCGTACCGTCGCACCGGCCCAGCGCGCCCTTGGCGATGCGGCCCGCCTTGACCTCCGACACCAGGAACTCCTCGAGCATGACGGCCTGACGCGACAGTTTTTCCGCCTGTTGGCCAAGGCCGAGCGCCAGGTATTCATCACGCAACGTCAACAGGCACGACGGCTCGATGCCGATGACGGGGGCACCGGAGGCGAGCGCAGGCTCCAGCGCGGCCATGAGACGGCGCGCTTCCACCCGGGCCTCATCGACAAGACCGGCACTGAGGAATGTCCGGCCGCAGCACAGCGGGCGTTTCGACCGGCCGTCCGCGGCCACGTCCACCGCATATCCCAGGCCTGTCAGGACCTCGATGGTGGCTTCGAGGTTCTCGGGCTCGAAGGTGCGATTGAAGGTATCGGCAAGCAGATAGACCTTGCCGCCTGGTTGGGGCTGCCGCGAGGATGCCACGGGCGGCACGAACGAACGCCAACGCCATGCGGGCAGGCGCCTGGCATGGGCGAAGCCTGCGACCCGCTCCGTCACGCGAGCCAGGGCGGGGCTGGTGTTGCGCAGATTGAGCACGGGCGCCAGCCAGC
>JBKDZY010000570.1:0-2647 GCA_047971765.1 Hyphomicrobiaceae bacterium
CTCGCGCACGCGCTTCTGCAGCGTCTGGCCGTAGAGGCGGCGACGGTCGGTGTCCCGCAAAAGCGACGCCATCGCATCCGCAATCTCGCGGGGCGCAACCAGCCCGGTCACGATGCCTCCCGGACCAAGCGGAGGATCTTCATCCGGGCGCCCCTCCAGGATTTCGCGGCATGACCCCACGTTCGTTGCAATGAACGGTATGGACGCCGCGCCCGCCTCGAGAATGACCAGGGGTTGCGACTCGCTCAGCGAGGTCAAGGCAACCACATGAATGCGCGACAGGTATTCGGTGATATTGACCGTGCCGGTGAACTCGACGGTGCCCTGCAGGCCCAGCGTCTCGACGAGTCCGCGGCACTCCGCGAAGTACTCGGGGTCCTCGTCGGTCGGCCCCATGATCAGCGCGCGCACGTCGCCGATCCGTTCCTTCAACAGTGCGGCCGACGTGATGAACGTCTTCACGTCCTTGATCGGCACCACACGGCCGATCAGTGCAACAGTCGGCCGGGCATCGTCCGCAGCCGGCCTGATGCCCTCGAAACGGGCAGGGTCGATACCGTTGGCGATCACGCGCAGGCGTTCCATCGGTGCGCCCAGGAGTTGCTGGGCCCGCTGGTTGTCTTCGTAGAGCGTGATCACCTCGGTAACGCCCTCGTAGCAGGTCCGGGCATAGGCCTCGAACGCGCGGATCCACATGTCCCGCAGATCGAAACGGGGATCATCGAGGGCATGGCCCTTGTCGACCGTGTCGGCGACCCAACTCGCCATCAGCAGTTCGACGCGGCGCTCGTTGGTGTAGATCCCGTGTTCTGTCAGCAGCGCCGGCCTGCCGGTTTCCAGCGCGGCGCGGGCGGCCAGCACACCGGCATAGCCGGTCGAAATGGTGTGGTACACCGATGCCGGCGGCAGCTCGAACTCGAGTGTGGCGAGCAGACCGCCAAGCAGAGCGCGCCAGGCCCAGAAATAATGCAGGAAGGAACCGAAGGGCATTTCCCTCGCGTACCCCTGGCGCGCAATTTCCCACGCCACGGGAGAGTTGAACAGCACAGGCAACGGAAGAGTCCGGCGCGAGGCATGAACGGCGGCCTCCACCCTGCGAAGCGGTTCCACCCCGCCCCGGCTCATCAACTCGGCCAGTCCGCCTGACAACTCCGCGAGTTCTTTCGGCAGGCGCAGCCGTTTCACCGGTTCGGCGCCGAAATCCTGCAGATAGACATGATCGAGCGCGAGCACATTGGGTGGAAGGGCGTAGCGCGACGGCTGTGCCGTCGGCTTGGGCCAGAGGGTTACGACACGGAACAGCGTCTCGGGCTGACTGCGGATCAGCCAATCGATCCAGGCCGACACCCCACCCGGCACATAGGGATAGCAGCCCTCGACGAGAATGCAGACGTCAGCCTGGCGCTGCTGCGAGCTGGGCGTGTCCGTCACGACAGCGCCTCCTGCGATTTGCGGGCATGGATGAGACAACGAAAACGGGCATTCGGCCTTGTGCGGCGGATGGCTTGGGCCACACGCCACGACCGGAGTTTCGGAAACAGGCGATGGCTGACCAGGAACCGCTCGAGCGTCTCCCCGCGCTCGAGCGGCGCCTCGAACTCGTGCCGGGCCAGCGCCAGATGACGCCCGTTCCGGATGGCGTCAAGCAGTTTCTCTGCCAGCGCCCCGCGGGCGCGTCCGGCGGCCATGCGTTCGCTTTCGTCGATCAGGCCCGAGCTGGCGAGCTTCATCAGTTCATTATCGAGATCCAGAAGCTGGACGACTTCCAGACCGTCTGCGTTGGCGCCCTTCAATGCCCGGGTCAGGTTTTCACGAACCATGGGAGCGATGTGGGCCGCCACGGCTGCAGCCTGCACACGCAACGTCGGCTCCTGGCTCTCAAGGGCAATCTTCAACGTCGGCAGGTAGTCCGAATGATAATGACGCGCGATGAAACCCAGGATCGCCTGACGCTTCGACAGTGGCCCGCTTGCCATCAACACCGGGAACGACTGAGGTACGGCTTCGGCGGGATCCAGCGTGCGGCCCACGCGGACATCGTCACACAGACGTACATCGGGTTCGATGGCAGTGGCCATCGAGATCCGCACATACCACTGTTCGATCAGCGGGTTCGACACATCGACCGGACGCACGAAGAAGCCGATCATGGCAGCGCCGAGCGGCCCGAGAGGGCCGGCAAGAATGCCGGTCAGCAGGGCGAGGATCGGCATTGCGGTGTCGCGCCTGGCCTGGGCCGTCCGCCTCAGCAGCGCGGCAAGCGCGGCGACGAGCAACACATGTTCGACGGCAATCGCCCACCATGGCGCATGGATACGAACGAGGACACCCAGGGCCACAGCGCCAACCACACCGATGACAAGCAGCAATAGGTTGTCGTTTGAAGACCACGATGCAGCCTCCCGATCCCCGGCAGCCGGCACAACATGGGACGCCTGCGGTGGCGTCACACCGTCATCCAATGCCATGATCAACCCGAACGTCCTGCGCCGCGCACCCGGCGGCTGTTGCCGCGCCACCGCATCTCCCGCCGCCATTCCGTTCTCCCGGTCTCGTCACGGTCAGCCGCCGGTTCGCGCCCCTGTCGCAGGATCGTCAGTGGCATGGAGCGGTCCACACGATCGCCAAGGCGAACCGAAAGGGCGTG
>JBKDZY010000571.1:0-9061 GCA_047971765.1 Hyphomicrobiaceae bacterium
GACCCAGAAGTACGAAGGTACGGAGAGGATTTTTTTGCAAACCGCAACGTTCGCTGATCTTGGCTTGAGCGCCAAGGTCCTGGCCGCCATAGAGGCCGCAGGCTACACAGAGCCAACCCCGATCCAAGCGCAAGCCATCCCCGTCGCAACCACAGGCCGCGACGTTCTCGGCATCGCCCAGACGGGTACCGGCAAAACGGCATCCTTCGTTTTGCCCATGATTACCCGGTTGGAGAGCGGCCGGGCCCGGGCCCGGATGCCGCGCTCCCTGATCCTGGCGCCAACCCGCGAGTTGGCCGCGCAGGTCGAACAGAGCTTCGAGAAATACGGCACCAACCACAAACTGGATGTCGCCCTGCTGATCGGCGGCGTCTCCATGGAAGACCAGATCCGCAAACTCGACCGTGGCGTCGATGTGCTGATCGCCACCCCAGGCCGGCTGCTGGATCATTTCCAGCGTGGCAAGGTCATGCTGATGGGCGTGGAAATCCTCGTCATCGACGAGGCCGACCGCATGCTCGACATGGGCTTCATTCCCGACATCGAGCGCATCTGCAAGGTCCTCCCCCCGCGGCGCCAGACACTGTTCTTCTCGGCCACCATGCCGAACGAGATCACCCGCCTCGTCGACCAGTTCCTGAAGGACCCGGCCCGCATCGAGGTGGCAAGACCGGCAACGACGGCCCAGACCATCACCCAGCGTTTCAGCTTCTGCGAGGATCCCGGCGACCGCGCCAAGCGGCAGATGCTGCGCGATCTCATCAGCGAACTGGGCGTCAAGAACGCCATCATCTTCTGCAACCGCAAGCGCGATGTCGCCATCCTGCTCAAATCCCTGACCAAGCACGGCTTCAACGCCGGCGCCCTGCACGGCGACATGGATCAGGTCAGCCGGATGACGACCCTCGACAAGTTCCGGTCAGGCGAGATCAACCTGCTGGCGGCCTCCGACGTCGCCGCACGTGGCCTCGACATCCCGGACGTGACCCACGTCATCAACTACGATGTGCCCTGGCAGGCGGATGACTACGTGCACCGCATCGGTCGCACCGGCCGCGCCGGACGCGAGGGCTACTCGGCCACCATCGTGACCGAGGACGACATCAAGCCGCTCGAGGTCATCCTGAAGCTGACCGTCCAGGACGCCGATTGGCTCGGCGATCCCCCCGACGAGGAAACGCTGGCCGCCGGACGCAGCCGTAAGCGCCGGGGCCGCGGCCGCACCTCCTCCGACCGGGAGCGGGGATCATCGAGCCGCAGTTCGTCCCGTGAACGTCGCCCGCGCGGCGAAACCTCCGGCGGACGTCCACGCCGCGAGGCCCAGCGCAGCATCTCCTGGAACGATACGGAAGAGACCCAGGACGAACTCGAGACGAGGCCCCGGCAGCCGGCGGACGATGCATCGGAAGGTCGGTCGGCACCAGGGCGCCGGCAACGGTCGGGCGCACGCTCCCAGGAGAACGCCGCGGCGGACACAGGTCATGAACGCCAACAGACGCGCGACGAGACCACGCCACGCCGCCGCCGTGCCTCCAGCCGGGCTGGCGGACGACAACAGGACGGCAGCGGGGAAACGGTGAGCCATGCCTTTGGCGACCATCTCCCCGCATTTCTGCGCCGCCCGGTCCGCATCAACGCCGACTGACGAGGCCTGTGCCGTTTCCGGATTGGTGCGGCATCATCGGCAATGGAAGACCAAGAGGCCCGCAGCCGCCTGCTGCGGGCTTCATTTGTCTGTGCCGCGTGGAGCCAACGTAAGCCCCATGCGCACGGCCCGCGCATACCGGGTCGGACTTGCCGGAAGCCGACGCTCCCATTACCAACAAGACCCAGGACACTGGCGTGCGACCACACACGCACCGCTGGATATCCGCCGCCATGCATCCGCCCGGTTTCACCCCAGAGGAGATCAGAAGATGTCACCCGCTCAGGCAACGGCTCACATTTGGCAGACCGCTGGTGGGGATCCTTCCGCCCTCGATGCGATGACTCTGACCGGCAAGGGGCCCGGCCTCCCCTCCACGTTCCATGTCGGCGTACTTGCCCAGTCCACCATCGCAGCAAGTGCCTTGGCGGCAACCGATCTCTGGAAACATAGGACCGGCGGAAGCCAGGCCGTATCCGTCGGCATGGCGCACGCGGTCGCCGAGTTCCGCTCTGAACGCTATCTCCGCGTCGAAGGCCTCCCGGAAGCGCGCCTCTGGGACCCCGTTGCCGGTGTCTACCAGACGGGCGACGGCCGCTATGTCCGGGTTCACGCCAACATGCCTCATCACCGCGCCGGAACGCTGGCCATGCTTGGTGCCGAAGGAAGCCGTGAGAGCGTCGCCGCCAAACTTCAGGACTGGACCGGCGAAGGGCTTGAAACGGCCGCGGCCGAGAATGGCCTCGTGATCACCATGATGCGCTCGCCCGAGGAGTGGCGGTCCCACCCTGCTGGGAGGGCCGTTGCCGGCCTCCCGCTTCTCGAACTGATCCGCATAGGAGACGCCCCACCAAGACCACGGCCGGAGGCCTCCCGCCCCATGTCCGGCATCCGCGTCCTCGACCTCACCCGCGTCATCGCAGGCCCCGTTTGCGGGCGCACACTGGCCGCGCACGGCGCCGACGTCCTCTCCGTCACCGGCCCCGGCATTCCCGATAGCGATGTGCTGATCATGGACGGCGGCCGGGGCAAACTCCGAACCGAAATCGAACTGCGCGAGGCAGCCGGCCGCGAACAGCTCGCCGCCCTCGCACGCCAGGCTGATGTCTTCGTACAGGGTTACCGTCCCGGCGCCATCGCTGCCAAGGGATTTTCCCCGGAAGCCCTTGCCGAGATGGCACCCGGCATCGTCTGTGTCTCTCTGTCGGCATGGGGACATGAAGGCCCATGGGCCAACCGGCGCGGCTTCGACAGCCTGGTCCAGAACACCAACGGCTTGAACCATGCCGAAGCCACTGCAGCCGGTGTCGAAGGACCAAAGGAACTGCCGTGCCAGGCGCTCGACCATGGCACCGGAATGCTGATGGCCATGGGCGCCATGCGCGCACTCAGGCGGCAGGCCGACGAAGGCGGGTCCTGGCTGGTCCGCGTGTCCCTCGCGCAGACCGGCGAATGGCTCTGGAACATGGGCAGGATCGAAAACGGCCTGTCCACACCGGACCAGAAGCGCGAAGATGTCCTGCCGTTGATGGAAACCTGTCCAACCCCGTTCGGCACGATGACGGCCATGACCCACGCAGGCCGCCTTTCGGAAACGCCAGCGCACTGGGTCCGCCCATCAGTCGCGCTCGGCACCCATCCACCTCGCTGGCCTGCCTAGCAAGCGCGTCCGCCCTCACCACCGCCGAGAGACGCTGCATACCCGGCTACCTTCCGGCGGTAGAACCGGAAAAAACACCGCAGACAAAGACACATCCATCTAAACGAGTTTAATCAGGCATTAATTCCCACGCCTATACCGTGCTTGAAATTTCATCTGCCCGCACAGCGCACCGGCAGCGACAATGTTCAAGATTGTGGGAGACCGCATGTATTTTGGAAAGCGCACCGAACTTTCACGGCCAAGCGCGTCCGGGGCGCCGCCACTTATCCCCGGTGACCTCGGATATGAACACATCGAAGGCCTGCATCTGGCACTGGTGGACCTGCTGAAGAGTATCGGTCGAATCAGTTCCGCCATTCATGACCACCGCGTCATCCCCGTTCCGGTCGTTGCGGATCAGCCGGATCCCGAAGCTGGCCCTGTCAAACTCAAGGGATTTGCCGATCATTTCGCCTTCATCGAGAACGACCGCATCACGCACACCATCCTGGCTCTTGCACCGTCCGACCCAGCAATCGCGATTGATACCGGACCGCAGCGCCGTCTCGCGGACGCGCTTGGCCGCATTCGCAACCTGAACCTGTTCTGCCAGCAGGCTCAACTCGACGACGCCATTGGCGTGGCCCTCCAGTCACCACACATCCCGGCATTCATTGATGAAACGCTGGCTGAAATCGCATGGCTCGCGACATTCACCGACCGCGCCATCGCGGCACTTCCCGAAGACATGAAACCCACTCCCTCGGCCGTTGAAGTAAACGTCGCCACGCCGGAAACAGGCCTCCAGGATCGCTATCTGCGCATGGCAGCCGACATGATGTTGACCGGCGCGCGGATCATCCGTCCGGCAGATCGACCCGGCGCCGATCCCGCAATGCGGCCCGTCATGTTGCCGGTCGCACCGCACACCGAGGACTACTTCATCAACGGTGTCTACCTGCCGGCAGCGGATGCCTGCGGCTATCTCGACAACAGGCCGGAGTCAGCGCCAACCAGGAACCTCCTGTAGCGTTTCCGCTTCAGGCGGAAATGCTCATCAGGCAGCGACGACGGCCTGATGCTTATGCCCCACCCTTGGGCCGCCGGGCTGTCGGCACGCGCGCACGCGAACGCACCCGCGCGGATCCGGGTGTCACCGACTTCGCTTTCGCTCGGCGGGCCACGGCAAAAGCCACGCTCGCCCAGTCGCAAAGCTCGTCTGCATCATCGAGCAGACGGTCCGGAGCCTTCCAGAGACTTGTGATCGTCGCATCGCTGCCCTTTCGCTGGTAGGTGAACGCCCGCAGCCCTTCGGCTTCGAACGCAGCGCGGGTCTCGGCATCGGTTTTCAGGAACAGCACACCATCCGAGATGATCCCGAACATCAGGCCATCGAGAAAAAGCCCCACACTTCCGAACATCCGCCTGAACGCGACCGGCCCCAGCGGCGCAAGCTGCTCCGCCAGCAGGGCTTCCAGCTCAAGATCACGTGCCATGGCCCCGGCTTTCGAAAGTCGGCATCAACGGGATTGATCCGGATAAGCAGTCAGAAGCTGCTGCCCGGCTGTTTCAGGAATTCAACCTCTTCCGGGGTCGAGACCCTGCCAAGCGTGGCGTTGCGGTGTGGAAAACGGCCAAACCGTTGGACCACGTCCCGATGCGCCTTCGCATAGGTCAGATAGTTGTCATCCCCGAGCGCCTCGAAAAGCGCAACCGCACGATCCTGGTCGGCACGATTTTCGCTGTGCTCGAACGGCAGGTAGAAGAACAACCGCACGTTTGCGGCAACGCTTTGGTCCAGCCCCCGCGCCACCGCAGAACGCGCGATGGCCAAGGCGATCGGGTCGCAGGCGAACGCCGCAGGCGTGCCACGAAACATGTTCCGCGAGAACTGGTCGAGCACGATCAACGACGCCAGGGCTTCCCGTGCACCAGGCTGATCGTTCGTCCCCGCGCCAGCCTCACGCAATTGCTTATGGAGAGCGCCAAACCGCGCGACGATCTCGCGGTCAAGTTCCGGCGTGCTCTTGAACCAGCGTTCACGCGGGGTCTCCTCGGTCCAGAACGCGATGACCTGCTGGACCCAATCGTCACCCGGCGCCGTCACGACTCGAGCGCCGCGAGCCGGTCCTTGGAGACCGGAACCAGCGTCACACTCTCACCGCACCCACAGGCATTCGTCTGGTTGGGATTGTTGAACACGAACTGGGCCGACAGCTGGTCGACCTTCCAGTCCATTTCGGTGCCAAGCAGGAACAACACGGCGTCCGGTTCGATGATCACCCGGGCGCCATCCTGTTCGACGACTTCGTCAAAACGTCCGGCTTCCGCCACCCAGTCCATGGTGTATTCCATGCCGGCACATCCACCCTTCTTGACCCCGATCTTGAGGCCAAGCACGCCATCGCCCTTGCTCGCCATGAGCCCTCTGACGCGCTCGGCGGCAGCCGGCGTCATGCTCATGACCGGAGGACGGGATCGCGGAGACCGCTTGGAATTTGCCATTGGCCCTTCAAGCTCCCGGATAGCAGGAGTGGAACATGCCCTACATATAGCATCTTCTCCGCGGATTTGCAGGGGTCAACCCGTCGTCAATCGACGAGATCTGAAGAAATACTTATAATACAAATACATAACAGAATACTCCTGGTCCTGGCATGGTATCCTGGACGCTAGGCGTTGTGCCTTCCTGAAAACCGCAGTCGTCTCATCTCACTATTGCTTGCCCAGGACTTCCGTACCGATGCCCATGCCCGGCTTCAACGGCGGCCGATAGGCATCGTTGACTTTGGGCCGCGGTGCCGGAGAACTCTGCTTCGGGCGTGACGCCCCGGTTGTCCTGCGCACCTTCGGCTGGGCTTCCCGGGACTTGGCAGGCAACGGGTTGCGCACCGGCAAAGGCGGCACGGCGGTATTCACAGCGCGCCCTTCACTCTCCTTCGCCTCCTCGGGTTCCGCACCACCCGGGTTCTGGCGCGGCAGGGCCAGCCCACACCGGAACGTGAGCATTTCATCGACTTCGATGTACTTCTTGACTTGTCCAAGTTGAACTGCGGTCAAATTTGCCCGACCCCAGTCCGGGCCCTTCTTGACGATATCAGGCAGCCCGGCCCGAACCAGGTCGGCGTGTTCGGACCGCAGTTTCTCGCACGCATCCGTCGAAAGCGGCTCACCTTGGGCCGCCGCAACGCCCATCGCGACCGTGATCGGCAGCACACATAGCGCGTGAACCACCCTCAGCACCAGGCGAGATCGCGCTGCACGACAGCCACGCAAAGGAAATCCGGACATTGCCCCCTCCGTAAGCCCGATACCCCTATAGCGCTTCCGATTGAGGTGGAAACACTCAGGCCGCGACAGCGGCCCGGGTCTTGAGCCCGCCCCCGCGGAGCGCCCGGCCTGGGGCCGATACGGCGCGAGAGCACAAAACTGGCGAGACCGTTTCTGGTTGAACCGGAACTGGTCTCGGCCACCCGCTTCTACACCATCCGACGCGCCACGGCCTCAGCAATAGGCGTCGATGATGCCGAGAAAATCATCTGCCTTCAGGCTGGCGCCGCCGACCAGGGCCCCATCCACGTTGGCAACCGCCATCAGTTCGCGCGCATTGGAGGGCTTCACAGAGCCGCCATACAGAAGACGCATGGACGCTCCTTCGCCTCCGAACCGCTTGTCCAGCGCCTGCCGCATCATCTGGTGCACCTCGGCAACATCGTCCGCCGTCGGCGTCAATCCTGTCCCGATGGCCCAGACCGGCTCATAGGCAACCACCACGGTCTTGGCGGTCGCCGTATCCGGCAACGATCCCTGGAGCTGTCCGCCAACCACATTCAGCGTCTTGCCGGCCTTGCGCTGATCGGCTGTTTCTCCGACGCAGACGATGGCCACCAGGCCCGCCCGCAGCGCCGCCTCGCATTTGGACTTCACGACGGCATCCGTTTCGCCATGGTCGGCCCGCCGCTCGGAATGCCCGACAATGACCGCCGATGCGCCAGCGCCCTTGAGCATCTCGGCTGAGATATCACCGGTGTGCGCGCCTGATGCCTTGGCATGGCAATCCTGCCCGCCGACCGCGATGGCAGCTCCCTGGGCCTTGGCTGCCATCGCCCCGACCAGCGTCGCTGGCGGACACAACATCACGTCGCACCGCACCTTGCCCTGACGCGCCTTCAGCCCGGCAGCAAGGCCCTCGACCTCCGCCAGCGCTGCCGCCAGACCATTCATTTTCCAGTTTCCGGCAACCAGTGGACGCGGACCTGTGGTGGACGTCGACATCGGCGGGTTCCTCGCGCGGTTTCAAGTTCACGGACAATCATGATCGGGCCACAGACAGATTGAGTAACGGGTGAAGCCCGCAAATTTCCCCGGAGCCACGCCTTGCCAACGACTTATCCAGCGCGACGAACTGGGGACTGCGGCCCCGGCCTCTGTTGCGACCCAGCCGCGGGATTCCTATGATGACTGCTTCGGCCTTGCAACCGCTGGCCCAATCGGCTTTGTAGCTGCGGCGAAATGCGACGTGACGAACGGGTGTCGGCTGAGCGCCGCCTCGGGCACATATGTTGCGTGCAACCGGGGCCCAGCCACCTTTCCGGCGCGGTTGCACCAACCGCACATGTTGAATTCTAGGCGGCCAGCCCGGCCCCTTTCAAGCGAACTGGACGACTGGAATGCTCGAGACCTTCAGACGCAGCGTGACGAAGTTCGTGGTATTCGCGATGCTTTCACTGCTGATTTTGAGCTTCGCCATCTGGGGCATCGGCCCCGTTTTCCAGGGCGGCGCCGCCTCGTCCATCGCAACCGTCGGCGAACAGGAGGTCACCGCCCAGCAGTTCACCAGCGCCCTCCAGAACCGGCGCGC
Source organism: Hyphomicrobiaceae bacterium (assembly GCA_047971765.1). Taxonomy (GTDB): domain Bacteria; phylum Pseudomonadota; class Alphaproteobacteria; order Rhizobiales; family Hyphomicrobiaceae. The sequence continues at coordinate 8,149 of JBKDZY010000571.1, forward strand.
GGCGATTTCCCGGCAAATCAACCGGCCGATCACACCCGAGCAGGCCCGCGCACTTGGCCTTGACGCCAGCGTGCTTGCCGAACTGATCAACGGTCTGGCGGCAACCGAACACGCGAGGTCGCTTGGCGTCAGGGCTTCCGATCTCACCATCGCGCAGGAAATTCGCGCCGACCCGGCATTCCAGGGCCCTGACAAGAAATTCGACCGCAACGTGTTCGAAGAGCGCATTCGCGCGGCAGGCTTCACCGAGCAGCATTATTTCGACGAGCGCCGCGCCAGCGAGATCCGCAACCAGGTCACCTCCACGCTGCTTGGCGACACCACGGTCCCGGACGAATTCGTCGCGGTCCAGCACCTCTATCGCGACGAAACCCGCATCGCCTCGTACGTTGCCCTCGATCCCGCGAAGCTGGACAAGATCAAGACACCCGACGAAGCCACGCTCAAATCATTCTACGAGCAGCGGAAGCAACAGTTTTCCACACCCGAGCGCCGCAAGATCGGTATTCTGCTGCTGACACCGGAAGCCCTGGACAAGCGCGCCGAGGTCACCGACGAAGCCGTGAAGAAGCAGTGGGAAGCCAACCGGACCTCCTGGGACCAGCCCGAACGCCGGCGAATCCAGCAGATCATCTTCAAGTCCAGGTCCGAAGCCGAAGCCCAGATCAAGGCCATGAAGGAGGGCAAGAGCTTCCTGATGGCCGCCCTTGAAACCAATGGCGCCGGTGGCCGCCTGGACCAGGGCATGATCGCCCGCCGCGAGATCTCCGATCCCGACTATGCCGAGGCCGCATTCTCGCTGCCGCTGAACACGGTCTCGGACCCCATCAACGTGCGCGGCAACTGGGTCGTCCTTCGCGTGGCGGAAATCGAGGCCGCCCACAAGCGGACATTCGACGAGGTCAAGGACGAG
>JBKDZY010000572.1:0-2560 GCA_047971765.1 Hyphomicrobiaceae bacterium
CGCGCTTGCGCATCAGGACTTCCTGAATGCCGTCCGCCACGAGGCCATCGAATTCGGCGGCCAGCGCATAGCCATGGCGCTCGTAGAACCGTCGGGCATTGGTGTTCGTGCCGGTTACGCAAAGCCAGGTGTTGCGAGCCCCGGACGCCCGGGCCTGCTCCTCGATCCAGGTCAGCACTTTTTCCCCCACGCCCCGCGACCGGAAGGGCTCGAGAACGCCCAGGAATTGCAGGTAGGGACCATTGAGCCAGGGAACACGCATGACCACGACCCCCGCCAGGCGACCATCGTTGCGGATGGCGTATCGGCTTGCGCCCTCCTCTTCCCTTGTGAAAAAGCCCGCCAGCTCATGTGCCGCCAGCCGATAGGAGAGCCACGGGTCGATGGCCGCGAAGGCACGGCCAAGCACATCCGCCTCTCCGGTCACGAGCGGATCGAGGGCAAGAGGGCGCCCCGCCCGGTCGGAGCCGAGCGTGTAGAACCGCTGAAAAAATGGCCGCCCGGGCTCAGTTCCTGGTGGCATCGGCCTTCCCCGCAGGGCGACGGAACAGCCGGTCATAACGATCGGTGTCCCCCGGCCGATGATCGTAGCAGATCGGCTTTATGTCAGGCCTGCCGACCGCCAGCAATTCACCCACGGTGACGAACCGGTAGCCGCGCGCGCGCAGCTTGTTGATGATCACCGGCAGGGCGGCGGCCGTGTTGTAGCCCCGGCCGTTGGCATGCAACAGGACGATCGACCCTGGGCGCACGCTGCCGATCACATTCTGGGCAATGACAGCCGGTGACGACGACCTGGTGGCGTCGCCGGCGGACACATCCCACTGGATCGCCAGGAGGCCGTTTTCCGACAGGGCATCCAGCGCCTGCGGGCTACAGGCGCCATAGGGGAACCGGTAGAGACCGAGGCGCGGCGCCACACGCGCCATCGCGTCTCCATTCTGCCGCGCACATTGACGGCGCGCGAGGCTGGCCCGCACGAATTCATAGGCGCGCTGCGGCGCCGTCACTTCCTCCGCCAGGGCTTTTCCCGAAAGTCCGCGCACATTCCTGTGTGCCCAGCCGTGATTGCCCATTTCGAAACGAGGATCGGCCATGAGTTGCCGGGCCCGCTCGGCATGGGTCATCACCCACTTGCCACCGAGGAAAAACGTGGCTGGAACATTGCGCGCGCGCAGCTCCTTCACGATGGCCCCGTCATAGCCGGCAACCTCGCCGAACTGCTCGCACATATCGAAGGTCAGCGCGACCAGCTTCACGCCCCTCGGCAGATGCACCCGGCGGATGGCGCCCCGCATGGCCTGGGGCACCGGTTCAAACCGGTGCAGGGCTTGTTCCGGGATGGATTGGCTGCTGCCCTTGACGCCGCGCCGGGGTGGCTTCTCGTCTGGCCGCGAAGCGAGGCTGGCTGGCGTCCAGCATTGCTGCAGGAGGGGCTGGGCCGTAGCCGGTTGCAGCCCCGGCGTCACCAGCGCCAACGCCCCCAGCAGAACCGCCGACGCACACCGGGCGAGCCGAAATGACCTGCATCCGGCAATTTCGATTGAGATCATGGGACCCACGTATCACAATTCCGCCATTCGCCAATCTAGGACCGGAGAACGCGCGTGAACATCGACTGGCACGGGACTATGGCCGAAACCGCGGAACTTGCCATCAGCTTTGTGCGCGCAGGCAAGGGACGACCTGTCGTATTCCTGCATGGCTGGCCCGAATGGAAGCGAACGTGGCTTCATAACCTGCCCGTTCTCGCCGACCAGTTCGACTGCATCGCGCCTGACCTGAGGGGCTTCGGAGCGACCCGAAGCAAAGTTCCGCGCGATGCCAACGGCACCCCTCCGCAGGTGATGGCCAAGGACCTCCGCGACCTCCTCGATCACCTCGGGCTTGACCGGGTTGCCATCGTCTCCCACGATGTCGGGTCGTTCGTCGCCCAGCAGTTCGCCCAGGCATGGCCGGAGCGCGTATCGAAGCTCTTCTTTTTCAACTGCGCCTATCCCGGCATCGGCCAGCGCTGGGGCGACTGGAAGCACTTCCCGGAAACCTGGTACCAGCAGTTTCACCAGAAGGATTTTGCCGCCCGCCTCGTCGGTTCATCGCCGGAAGCGGCGCGCATCTATTTCTCCCACTTCCTCAGCCACTGGTCGCACGACAAGTCCGCCTTCACGCCCTACCTCGACGAGTGGGTCGATAATTTTCTCTCCAACGACAACCTGCAGGGCGGTTTCGACTGGTACGTCGGCGTGTCGCGCTTTCGCCGCCGCATGATGCAGGACGGCGCGCTTGCGACGCCGAAAATCGCGGCGCCGACCTATCTGCTCTGGGGGGCACATGATCCCGTGCTGCGCTTCGAGTTTACCGACAAGCTCGACCTGTACTTCGACGACGCGACGCTCGAAAAGGCAGAAAATGCAGGCCATTTCGTGCATTTCGAGATTCCTCGTCTTGCCAACGAACGGATGGCGTCATTTCTGCAGGACGCGTGAGTCCGGGAATGCCGATCGCTTCTCGTTCGTTAACTCGCGCTAAAAAACAAGGGGCTGACATAGGTAGCGTGTCT
>JBKDZY010000573.1:0-13884 GCA_047971765.1 Hyphomicrobiaceae bacterium
GCCCATCCGTCCCGACAAGCTAATATTTTCCCACAAGATCGACACTCATAAATAGTTTTCACGGAAAATAACACAACCAGAGATGTCGTTTTCGTGTCCCAAACGCAACGTCGAATATTGACCTTACGGTTTTTAAATCTCTGAATTTGACGGATCTGGATCAGCCCACTTCAATCGCTCTGCATTACAACACTCGGCGAACATTTCGACTGTGCCGTCGGGAACATATTTGGTCGTTTTGATCAGTAACGCTTGAAGAACAGGGAGTATAATATGAATCCTATCGTCAAATCCGCGGCGGCTCTGACAATCCTGATGTCTGCCTCAGCGTCGCCGGCACTTGCACAAACCTACGACAGATGGAGCGGCTTCTATTTCGGCGGCCACAATGGTGGTGCCTGGACAAACATCGACGCCAGCATCAACAACGCGTCCTACTGGAACGAGATCCCCGGGCAAGATGTCGGCCGAGACGACAGCGGCTTGTTCGGCGGTGGACACATCGGCCTCCAGCAACAGTTCAGCCGGTGGGTCGCGGGTGTCGAGGTGAGCTTCTCTGGTGGCGACTTTGGCGGGCGGCACCATAACGATTTCACGCCATCGACCGGCCTGCTTCCCCAGGCCGACACCAGCTCCGTCGACATACATAACATTTTCACGGCTACCGCCCGGCTCGGCTATACGTTCGATAGCTGGATGATCTACGCCAAGGGCGGTTATGCCGGCGCGAACATCCGCGCGAATTTTGACGACTCCGTACCCGGCGCCTTCAACTCGGCTTCGAGCCGCGACTGGCACAACGGCTGGACGGTCGGCGCAGGCATCGAATACCAGTTGGTCCAGGATGTCATTGTTGGCGTCGAATACAATTACCTGGACTTGTCGAGCGACGACCACAGCTTCTGGCAGATGCAGAACTCGGGACGCATCAATAACCAGACACCCGTTGCCGACATGTCCGCCGACATGCACACGGTAACCGCACGGATCAGCTTCAAGCTTGGCCGACGGGACGTGGCCCCGGTCTCAGAACCAATGAAATAACCCTGGTTCTCCAATCGGATTATTTCAAATTGAGCGCCGCGACCACGCATGAGGTTGCGGCGCTTTATTGTCGCCCACATCACCGACCGACACGATAGGGTAGCGTTTGCGCGTCAGGCGGAAACGCTCAAGGCGCGTCGCTGACGGGGGGTGAAGTTCCGAACTTCGACTGCTGCACGCTGGCCAACGCATTCGCCAGATCGGTCAACCGGATCGGTTTCTGCAGGAATGGAATATCTGAATCCAGCCTGTAGGCGGTCCCCGTACTCGGATCCGGGTATCCCGACATGCACAGGACATGGACGTCGGGATGGGCCTGCAGGATCTCCTCCCGCAGCTCCAGCCCGCTCACGGGACCGCGAATGAGAACGTCCGTCAGCACGACGTCGATCTTCGTCCGGACAATTATCATGCGAGCGTCATCGGCATTGTCGCACCTGGATGTCAGGTGCCCGAGAGAGATGAGAAGCTGCGATACGATGTCCGCAAGCCCCTCGTCGTCTTCCACGACAAGGATATGAAGCCTGACGGCGGTGGGCGGCTTCGTAAGGGTTACGGCACGCATGTAGTGCTCGGCATGTTCGGCACGCGGCAGATAGAGACGGATGGTCGTGCCCCGCATCGGCGCCGTGGTCAATTCGACGCACCCGCCCGACTGCTTCACGAAACCGTAGACCATCGCCAGGCCCATGCCTGCACCGTTCCCAAGCGGCTTGGTGGTGAAGAATGGTTCGAACGCCCGCTGGGCCACGCCGGGATCCATGCCAAGGCCTTCATCGACAACCTCGATGCAGACGAACTGGGCATGTTCGCTTTCTGTCGTCCTGAGCCACGTGTCGCCGTCCTTGCGCGCCAGGAACGCGTTGATGGTGATCGTGCCGCCATCGGGCATCGAATCGCGCGCATTGAAGATCAGGTCCAGAAGCGAGCTTTCGAACTGCGTCGCGTCAACGAAGATTGAACAGTCTGCCTCGCCGATCGCGACCTTGACCCCAATGTTGTCCGGCACACTGATGCGCGCCAGGCCGAGGATGGCATCCATGTGACCGGCGACGCTCATCGCAACGGGCTGCAACGTTTGACGGCGACCGAATGACAGCAGCTGCGAGGTCAACTTCGTGCTGCGGTCTGCGGCCTGCTGGCATAGTTCGATGAGCCGCAGGTTCGCCGCCGATTGCTCCGAATTCTTCAGCATCGACAACGCCCCGACGACAACGCTCAACTGATTGTTGAAATCGTGGGCGATCCCGGCAGTCAACTGGGCCGTGGCCTCGAGTTTCTGGGCCGCATAGAGCCGTTGCTGGGCCACCTTCAAGTCGGTCACGTCAATTCCAGACATCAGGAAGAAATCCGACTTCCCGTCACCTGCGATGAAGGGCTCATAGGTCACATGCATGGTACGCGCAATGCCATCCGCGGGAATGATCTCGACGAAATAGGACACATGTTCGCCAGCCACCGCCTGCGCCAACCTGGGCAGTATGGTTTCATGAAGATATTCAGGCAGATATTCCGTGACGGTCAGGCCTTTCCAGGATGTCCGGGAAGAATTGGTGACCCTGGCGTAGCGCCGGTTGGCATAGATGTAGCTCAGGTCATTACGGAATACGGCCAGCATGGCTGGAATAGCTTCCATGACCCGGCTCACCACAAGCATGGACTGCGGTTCCAGGAAGACATCAAGCGTCAGCGACGTGAAGCCGGGGATTTCCTCGGCCAGCGCCACGGTCACCGCTTGCTTGACACTGTCAGGCTCCAGAACGCTCCCCCCTCGAATTTCAAGCACTCTCTCAACATTGACGCATTATAAAACAAAAGCCGCAAGACAATCTGTTTCAGAAACAAGATACGGCACAGCAATGGAATGGCAAGAGAACATCTGACAAGAGACAAGGAGAAAGTTAAAGTAACATTTGAGGACAGTACCGAAAAAGTTGAATGACGAGATGATAATCGTCAATTAAACAACAGTGAACTATCCCTGTTTTTGACAAAACGCTGATAAGTACGCGCCACATATCATTGTCGACATGATCGGCAGCATAACAAGGAAACAAACTAATTTTCACGAGAACCCCCATGATTCGAAAGACTTGGCGGTTCACGCTGTCGTCACCATCCCTGGAGTTCGAAGAAGTAGACTGTCTGTTCCAGGCATGGCCGGAAACCATCCGCCGCCCCGCACGCACCAGACCCCACCCGGATGACAAGTGTCCAGGTTACGGCTACTGATAGGCGTCAGCTTCTCGTCATGATCGATAGGAGGCATCCATGCCCCTCGCACTCGAGTCAACACTCAAGGTGGGTGTGTCGACCATCCATCGCGTCGAGGAGGTGCCAGGCAAGCCTTGGCAGCCCGGGATTGATGAACTCGTCGCGTTCGTCCGGATGGTTGACGACAGCGGATTCGATTCCATCTGGTCAGGCGATCACTTGTCGTTTCCCCAGCCCATCCTCGATCCATTCCTGCAGCTTGCCCAGGCTGCTGTCGTCAGCGGGCGCCTGCTGCTCGGCTCCGGCGTCTACCTGCTCCCGCTTCGCCATCCGGTGGCGGTTGCCAAGCAGGTGGCAACGCTCGACCATTTGACCGAGGGGCGTTTCATATTCGGTGTCGGCGTCGGCGGCGAGTTCCCGAATGAGTTCGCGGCTGCAGGCGTGCCCGTGGCAGAACGCGGCGGCCGGTTGACGGAGGGCATCACCCTCATGCGCAAGCTGTGGAGTGGCGAACCGGTCAAACATGACGGCCGCTATTTCGACGCCTTCGATAACGTGGCCATGCGCCCGCCAACGAGGAACGCGGGCGGCCCGCCAATCTGGTGCGGCGGCCGGCAGAAGGTGGCCCTGGAACGTGCTGGCAGGCTGGCCGACGGCTGGATCGCCTATGCGATCTCGCCACAGATGTTCAAGACCGGCCTCGAGACAATCGCGGCTGCGGCACAAGCTGCAGGACGCGATGACAAGCCGTTCGGCACCGGCCACCTGCTGTTCACCTGCCTGGCGGACACCTACGAGAAGGCTCTTGATGATGCGACGGCCGTCCTCAGCCGCCGCTACGCGATGGACTTCCGCAAGGCAGCCGAACGCTACGCCGCCCTCGGCCCACCGGAGCGCGTTGCCGCACGCATCCGCGAGTTCCACGCTGCAGGCGCCCGCCATGTCGTCCTGGACGTGGTCAGCGCACCCGACCAGCGCAAGGCACAGATTGCGCAGTTCGGCCGGGACGTCCTCCCGCTGCTGGCAGACCTGCGTTGACATCCGCACGGGTGCTGTCCGCGGTTCCTCCCGGGCGATAGAGCCCTTCCACGGCAGGTGGAAACGCTCAGGCCCCGACTGCGACCCCGCCCGGCAGGCCCGCGGCGCCCATCCGGCAATCACCGGATGGCGCCAGGTCGCCCTACTTCTCCGGGGCGATCTCGACCACCCGGTATTGCTTGTCCATGCCCTGCTTGAGCGTGATCATGACCTTGTCCCCCGCCTTGACCTTCGACAGGTCGACGCGCCTGGTCACCGGCAGGTCCATGGTCATCTTCGGCCACTTGAGTTGCGGCACCGGCTCGTGGGTGACGTTGATCATCCCCTTGCCGGCATCCACCTTGTGGATCACCGCCGCCGCCTTCACATCGGCCATCGCACCGCCCATGTCATGACCGCCGTGACCCGCATGGCCGTTCGATTGGGCAAGAGCCGGGCTGGTGGCCATCGCAGTGGCGAGCAATGCTGCGGAAATGATTGTCTTCATTATGCTTCTCCAGGGTTGCGGCGCATGTGTCCCCATGCGCCTGATCGACTGTCCTCGGCCCTCACGCGGCCGGTACGGATTCCTCTGGGCGCTGCGTACGGCGCCCGTCATGTCGTGTTGTCTTGAAGCGCCTGCCTTCCCAGATCAGGTAGACCACCGGGATGACGAACAGCGTCAGCAGCGTGGTGGAAACCATGCCGCCGACCATGGGCAACGCAATGCGCCGCATCACGTCTGAGCCAAGCCCGTCCGTGAAGAAGATCGGCAAGAGGCCGGCAATGATGACCAGCACCGTCATAAGCTTGGGCCGCACGCGCATGACCGCACCCGCCATGACGGCCTTCCTCAGATCGTCGAACGTCCGGGGCGGATGCTCACGCACCTGGGCATCGATGTAGAGCAGCATCACCACCGCGGTTTCGACCGCAATGCCACCGAGCGCGATGAAGCCGACGGCAACCGCGACCGACAGATTGTAGTTCGCCAGATAGACCGCCCATAGTCCTCCTGCGAGGCCGAAGGGCAGCGACGTCATGATCATCAGGGTTCGGTCGAGACGTCCGAAGTGCAGCATCAGCAGCACCAGGATGATCGTCACCGCTGCGGGTATTGCCAGGCTCAGCCTCGCCCGCGCCTCCATCATCTGCTCGAACTGGCCCGACCAGGTGACCGCATAGCCGGGCGGCAGCCGAACAGTGTCGGCAATGACCTTCTGGGCTTCAGCGACGTAGCTGCCAATGTCCCGTCCCGCGATATCGACGAACACCCAGCCGGTCAGCCGCGCGTTCTCGGAGCGCACCATGGGCGGCCCGTCCCGATAGGCGACCTGGGCCACCTCGGCCAGGGGGATGTGCTGGCCCGCGGGCGTCGGAACGAGGATGTCGGCGAGCTGTTCTGGCGATTCCCGGAACGGCCGATCATAGCGCAGCATGATGTTGTAGCGCTCGCGTCCCTGCACGCTTTCGGCAAGTTTCATGCCGCCGAGCGCGGTTTCGATCACTGCCTGGAACGCAGCGAGATCAATGCCGCGCCGTGCAAGTTCCCGCCGGTCGGGCGTGATGACCAGGTATTTTCCGCCCTGGACGCGATCTGCGAATGCAGAGCGGGTGCCCGCAACCTTCTTCACCGCACCCTCGATTTCAAGTCCGATCCGGTCGATGGTCTTCAGGTCAGAGCCCGAGATCTTGATGCCGACGGGCGTGCGGATGCCGGTCGAGATCATGTCCATGCGGATCTTGATCGGGTATCCCCATGAGTTGACGAGACCAGGCATCTTCGTGCGCCGATCGAGATCCTTTGTGATGTCGTCGATCGTGACACCGGGGCGCCATTGATCCTTGGGCTTGAGCTTGATCCAGGTCTCGATCATCGAGATCGGCGCGTTGTCCGTGGCCGTGTCCGAGCGTCCCGCCTTGCCGAAAACCCGCTCGACTTCCGGCACCGTCGCAATCAGGCGATTGGTCTGGGCAAGGATCTCCTTCGCCTTGCTGATCGAGACACCCGGCAACGTCGTCGGCATGTAGAGCAGCTCACCCTCATAGAGCGCCGGCATGAATTCGGTGCCGATCCGCGAAGCCGGCCATGCCAGTGAACCGATCACCAGCAGCGCGAGAGCAAGCGTCAGCCAGCGCGCCCTCATCGCGGCTGTCAGCAATGGCCGATAGAGCCGGACGAACAGCCGGTTGATCGGATTGACCATTTCGGGCCTGATGCGCCCCCGGATCAGCCACAGCATGAGCACAGGCACCAGCGTGACTGAAAGCACGGCGGCAAACGCCATGGCATAGGTCTTGGTGAAGGCGAGCGGCGCGAACAGCCGATAGCTCTGCCCGGTGAGGGCAAAGACCGGCAGGAACGAGACCGTGATGATAAGCAGCGAAAAGAAGAGGCCCGGCCCCACCTCCTTGGCAGCAGCAACCAGCACCGTTCGCCGTTCACCAGATGTTGCATCGGCTGGCAGCCCGGATAGCTTCCGGTGCGCATTCTCCACCATGACAATCGAGGCATCGACCATGGCGCCGATGGCAATGGCAATGCCACCCAGCGACATGATGTTGGCCGTAATGCCCTGCTGCCCCATGACCAGGAAGGCCGCCAGGACGCCGAGTGGCAAGGTGATGATGGCCACGAACGCCGAACGGACGTGCAGGAGGAAGACGAGACACACGAGCGCGACGACAAGCCCTTCCTCGACAAGCTTGTGCGAGAGGTAATCGACCGCGCCCTCGATCAGCGGCGCGCGATCGTACACGGGGACGATTTCAACGCCCTTCGGCAGCCCCCGGCGCACCTCCTCGAGCTTGCGCTTGACGCCCCGGATGACGTTGAGCGCATTCTCCCCGTCACGCATCACCACCACGCCGCCGACCACTTCGCCCTTGCCGTCGAGTTCGACCACGCCGCGCCGCAGCTCCGGGCCTTCCACGACCCGGGCAACATCGCCGAGCTTCACCGGGCTGCCGTTCTCGGCATAGAGCACGACGTCGCGAAGGTCCGCGAGATTGCGGATGTAGCCCGACGAACGCACGACGAGTTCGGTCTCCGCCTTCTCGATCACCCGCCCGCCGACCTCGCTGGACGCCGCCTTCACCGCCGCGACGATGCGCGCGAGCGGCACGTTGTAGGCTCTCAGCCGATTGGGATCGACGAGTACCTGGTATTCCTTCACGAAGCCGCCGACCGAAGCGACCTCGGCAACGCCCCTGACGGTCGCCAGCTCGAACTTGACGAACCAGTCCTGCAGGGACCGGAGCTGTGCAAGGTCATGCCGGCCTGTCCGGTCCACCAGCGCATACTGGAACACCCAGCCGACTCCCGTCGCATCCGGGCCGATCTGCGGCCTGGCGCTGTCAGGAAGCGTTCCACCGACCTTGGAAAGCGCCTCGATCACCCGCGAACGCGCCCAGTATTGATCGACCCCGTCCTCGAAGACGACGAAGATGAAACTGGTGCCGAACATCGAGAAGCCACGCACGGCCTTGGTTCGCGGCAGCCCGAGCAGCGTCGTCGACAGCGGATAGGTGACGAGATCCTCGACGATCTCCGGTGATTGGCCCGGAAACTCGGTGCGCAGGATCACCTGTGTATCCGTCAGATCCGGAATCGCATCGAGTGGCGTCCGCTTGACAGCGAGCCAACCCGCAATGGCAAGGGCCAGTGCCGCGATGATCACCAGAAGCTGGTTCGACACCGACCAGTCGATGATCCGCGCAACACCCGACTTGGCCGGATCGTGACCGGCAATATCCTGAGGCATGTCTGCCATGTGGCTCAGCCTCCGTTTGCGGGCAACGGTTGGGCATGGGCCCCATGGCCCGGCACGATGACCGGCTGTTCCTTGGGTGCGGCCTCAGGCGCCTTTTTCTCCGTCGATCCGCTTTTCCACGGCACGCGCGTCGCAGCGGCCTTGCCAAAGGGATTGACCGCGTGGGTTCCGCGCTGGATCCACTGCCGCCCACTCCCGTCTTCCCTGAAGAAGCCAACGTCTTTATCCGCGTAATGCTGTGGCGCTCCTGTCTCCATCCACGGCCTGATGGCCTCGACGAGATTGGCGAGCGCCGCCTTGCTCTGGCTTTCCGAGCGCGCCGCCTGCGCCTGTTCCAGCGCCATGGTCGCGTCATCGATCACGACCGCAAGCCTGGTCTGCCCGAATTTCGGCCACAGCAGGGATTTGATCTCGCGCGCGGGCTGCAGGAATTTTGGGTCGACGTCGTACCCGTCCACCAGGACCTCATGCAGGTAGATGGCCGCATCCACGTAATGATCGACCATGGCGAGTTCGCCCTTGGAGAGCTCCAGCAATGGCAACGGAGTCTGCAGGCGCTCGAGCTTGCGGAACGACTCGCCCAGCGCGCTTTCTGAATCGATCAGGAATTGCCCCGAAACGACGACCTGGTCACCAGCCACAACCCCCTTGCGAACTTCCGTCCATCCGTCCGAGATGAGTCCTGTCTCCACGAGGCGCGGCTCGAACCGCCCCTTGCCGAGGGCAATGACGACATATGAACCGCGCTCTCCGGTCAGCACTGCTTCGCTGCGCACGGCAAGCCGTGGTTTCTCGCTGACCTCGAACGACACATCCGCGAACGAGCCCGGCCTGATGGCACCATCCTTGTTCTCCACGATCAAGCGCGCCCGCCCGGTCCGGGTTTTGGCGTCGATTGTGGGATAGACGTAGTCGACCCGCGTCGCGAACGTTCGGCCGGGCATGCTCGGAAAGCTGACATTGGCCGGCGTTCGGGTAGAGATGAAGCCCAGATCCTTTTCCGCCACGTTCACGATCAGCCACACGGACCGGTAGTCCTGGATCCGCAGAACACTCGCCCCCCGTTTCAGGTACTCGCCATCGACCACGGGCAGTTCGGCGATAACCCCGTCACGGTCTGCATAGAACGGCAGTTTCTGCATTTCGCGGCCGGACTCGGTGAGTTGGCGCATCGCCTGATCCTGCACGCCGAACGCCCTGAGACGGGTCTCCGTCGCCTCGATCCGGTTCCGGTCCCGCTCGCGCCTGGCGATGAGATAGTCGCGCTGCGAAACAACCAGTTCCGGCGCGAACAACTCGTAGAGCTTCATGCCCTTTTTCACCGGGTCTCCGACCGCGGTCACCTTCAGTCCCTCGATCCAGCCTTCGACACGCGCCGTCATGACGGACCGGGCCCGCTCGTTCTCGCTGACGATGGCGGTCGCACGCACCGTGCGCCCGAATTTCACGTTCTCGGCTGGCGCGATCCGCACCCCCATGTTCTGCACCACTTCCGGCGCGATGGAGACGACCTGTCGGCTTTCAGACGCACCGCCCCCGGCATCGGAGGCAGCCTGCATCTTCACCAGCTCCATGCCGCAGATCGGGCACGTTCCCGCATGATCCGAGATGTAGTGGGGATGCATGGGGCAGGTGTAGCGGACCTTGCCCTTGGCAGGAGACGTCTCGGCATGGGCCGAGACAAACCAGGTCTTGGCGCCGATTTGACCGGGCACACCGGCGGATAACGTGTTGCCGCCCTGTGTCACCCGCACCATCGGCACGGCATTCGGCAACAGCACGGCCAGCGGAACGGCGGCGGCACAGGCGAACAGGCCGCGCCCTACGGCCCCCCGCCGCAAGGAGTTGAGATCGAGAACCATGAAGAGGATCCATTTGGTCGCAAATCACGCCAGGACACCCACGACGATCGGGCAGGCCGGGCAGAGGAACGCTTCAAGCGCAGCCGTTTTCAGGCGACGGCGCTGTCCAATGGAACCGTTGATCTAGATTGTGAGGCGGACGACACACGCCTGGCGCGGGTCGACGAACGTGGACCGCAATGCCACGGCATCCCGCCATCTTCGGCGGTCACCGGCATCGTCATCGATCTGGGCCGCCTTGACCAGCGCGACAAACGACGGTCCCGGCCACCGCGGCACCAGCGGCGCCAACTTCCGCTCTTCCGCACGATGCCCCACCAGCAGGACCGACTGGCTCAGCGCGCAGCAATCGCCGGCGCACATGCTGGAATGAACGCACTGGGCACCGGAACAGCACTCATGACGGCCAAGAAGCGGCACTCTCGGCAACGGGTTGTCATGAGCCGCAAGAGTGTGCCGACCCGCAACGTGGTTACGGTGCGCCATGCCACTCCCGGAGGCGGCCAGCGCATCCCCTTGGCGGGTCACATGTTTCGCCTGGACATCAGTCGAATGAGCGTCAGCAGATCCTGAACGTTCCGCATGATGCGAACAGGCCAAGCCCTCGCCAACCATCACCATGGTCGCGACAATGACAATGCATAGCTGCAGAAGTCGGCTCAACATTCGACTCTCATGCCGTATTTGCCGGGCGTTGTCGAGGTTCGCAAACAAGCTGGCACGCAAATGTGATGCCATGGCGGCACATGTGTCCCGGATTGACAAAGCCGGGATTGTCCCCTTTTGGCAGCATCCAATTCTAGAACAGAGCCAGCCAACCGCTTGTCTCGCCTCCCATGCAGCAGAACCAGGCGCCCGGGCGCCCCCGGCAATCGGCTGCCTGGCCCGCTGGCAACACCCCCAGCGACAGCAGATCCGGCCCCGTCCGGCCACCGAAGAGAATGGCTCGGATTTTGCATTTCGCTTCTTGGTAATTTAGCAAACAATAAAAACACCTCCAATGCGGCACGCACCTGACAACACAACTGGACAAGGCCATCTTGAGCATCCGACGCCGGCTCAAGACGCCGACACCATTGTATTGTTGATGGCAGATAGCGACCTCGGCTGGTGTATGGCGAACGCGCTTTCGAAGCAGTTGAAGAATCTGGCCGTCATCGTAGAGGAGCCGGAAGCCAAGAGTGATATCATCCGCAGGCGCGCCCGGCTGCTCGGTTGGAGCCCCGCCCTCAGCCAGGCCGCATGTGGCCTGTTCGTGCGCTACGCCAAAGGCACACAGGCAAAGCTCCGGGTCGCTTCCATCTGCAAACAAGCCGATCTCGATCCAAGCCCCAACCCGGGCCTGAACATCTACCGCGTCCGCTCTGTGAATTCGGAAGACTGCCGCACCCTGCTCCGCAACCTGCGCCCCAAGGTGGTGGCGGTCTACGGAACCCGCATCATCAAACCGGCTACGCTCGAATGCATCCCGGCGCCGTTCATCAATTACCACGCCGGGATAAACCCGAAATATCGGGGACAGCATCCCGCCTACTGGGCACTCTCAGATGGCGACCGTGAAAACGCGGGCATAACGATTCATCTGGTTGACAGCGGCGTCGACACCGGCGGCGTGCTCTATCAGCGACAGGTGCATTTCGAGCGCGAGGACACCCTGCTCACCTACCAGTGGGTGCAGATCTCTTCGGCAATCCCACTGTTTCTCCAGGCCATCGCGGAAGCCCGGGAGAATCGCATGTGCGTGATCCCGGTAGACCTGCCGTCACGCCAGTATTTTCCACCGACATTCGGCCAGTACCTCCGCCATGGCTTGACCGTCGGGGTCTGGTGAGCAGCGGTGCCGATGAGGCACCGTCACAGATGGACAACCACGCCCTTCGCAATGCCCACCAGGCACACCAGCCCGCTCATCTGGCACCCCCAAGGCCCAGGAACGCATTCCCCGCGCGCAAGGCTTCCTTCGCGATGACATCGGAGACGTGCCCGTCACGGAAGTAGCCGTAGCGCAGGCACGCCAGGATGACCTCGATGGCAAGCGCCAGCGTTTCCTCGGAAATCTCCGCAGGCAGGCGTGGCAACATCGTTTCGATCAACAGGCGGCATTGCCGGTGATGGGTCTCACGGTCGGCTGCCCCGAACGGCCCATTGAACTGCAACATACTGGCAACCGGATCGCCGTTGAAAAAGCGTACCGTCTCCGCCACCGCACTTTCGATCAACCCTTCCGGAGAAACATCCCGCCGGCTGTCGAGCACCTGCCGGATCGCGGCATCCAGTTGCCCCATGCTGGCCGCAGCCATGGCCGCCAGCAACGCCGGACGATCCGGGAAATACCGGTAGATGGCCGCCCGCGGCACGGCGGCCGCCTTGGCGACCTCCGGAATCGAACAGGCTTCTGGCCCCCCCTCCCGCAGCAGGCGCACGGCCGCCTCCAGAGCCCGGCGGACCCGCATTTCCGACCGCTGCTGCTGGGGACTGTCCACCATCTGCGTCAAAATAATATCCGACAAGTGTTGCATTTCAGAAAATCCGACTTATGTTTCGTTTCATCGAAACCGACATATGTACGGTTCATCCGATTTGCAAGTCTCGTCAAGGAGGCCGCGACCATGAAACTCGAGCAATACTATCGCGATCAGCAGGCCTGGCACCGCATCCAGGCCCATTTCCCGGAGAAATATCAGTTTTCTTCCGCTGACATGCCCGAGGAGGAAACCTGGGAATGGCACGGCCACAAGATCCACCTCGACCGCTACCGACGCCCTGACGCTCCGGTCCGGGTGGTCCTGTTCCATGGCGTCGGCACCAATGGCCGGCAGATGTCCACCATCCTCGGACATCCACTCGCGCAATCCGGAATTGAAACGGTCGCCATCGACATGCCGGGCTACGGCATGACCACGGTCGCCCGCGGCAGCCACGTGACCTATGATGATTGGGTGCAGGCCGGAACCGACTTCGTTGCCGCCGAAATGGCCCGCGATCCGCGCCCCATATTTCTCTACGGATTGAGCGCCGGCGGCATGTTGACCTACCACGTCGCCAGCCGCAGTCGCGTCCCCATTGCAGGCATCATCGGCATGACCTTCCTCGATCTGCGTGATCGCAAGGTCGCCCTGGGCGCAACCCTGACGCCGTGGCTCGGACGGCTCTCATTGCCGATGCTTGGCCTCGGCAAGCTGCCCGGATTGCGCGCGCTGAAACTGCCCATGTGGCTGGTTGGCAAGATGCACCGGCTGGTCAATGACCGGACGGCCGTGCGGGAAATGATCCGCGACACCACCTCGGCCGGCACTTGGGTCCCCCTGTCCTTCCTGCAGGACTTCATGACTCCGAAGTTCGACATCGAACCGGAGGATTTCGAAGTCTGCCCCGTGCTGCTGACCCAACCGGCAATGGACGGATGGACACCGCTGTGGATGGCCACGTCCTTCATCGACCGGATCGGGAAGGTGCCGACACGCACAGTCATGCTCGAGAACGCCAGCCACTATCCCATCGAGGACCCGGGGCTGACGCAGATGCACGATGCCGTTCTGGCCTTCATCCGCGAGCATCTTGCCAAAGCAGACAAGACGCCTGAACTACGGGCGGTGGCGTAGACCACCCACCGAACCCCGCTGGCAAAGAGACCAGCCACCTCGTGCGAAATGCGCGGGGGAGTTGCATCAGGCGTCAAAACGGGGGCGAAGCAGGCCTGCTTTGCCCTCGGAATTCTCTGTTGCATCGATGTGTGTGACGCAACGATAGACCCAGATCAGCCCTTCAGGGCCTCGATCATGGTCTTTCCCAGTCCGGCCGGAGACTTGGAGATATGCACCCCGGCCGACTGCATGGCCTCGAACTTGTCTTCCGCCTTGCCCTTGCCGCCCGAGATGATCGCGCCGGCGTGGCCCATGCGACGTCCCGGAGGAGCCGTCGCGCCGGCAATGAAACCGACGATCGGCTTCGAGCGGCCGCGCGCGCGCTCGCGC